>JBIIIA010000428.1:0-3135 GCA_044235195.1 Thermoflexales bacterium | reverse complement strand
TTAGGACGCGGTAATTTCGATTCAGGCCGCTGAGCATGCGCCAGAACAGGCGCAGTGCATCCGGTTCATCGTCGACGATCAGCACAGTCGCGGCGTGACCGCTCGGCGTCTCCTGCGCCGAACCGAGGGCGTGATCCAACGCGGCGACGATGGTTTCCAGCAGCACCGGTTTGACGAGATAACCGGTCGCACCGATCAGCTCCGAGGTGTTCGGTGGCCCGGGCACGGCGCAGGAGAATATCGGCGTGTCGTGGATGACGCTGCCGGTCGTCAGCAGTCGCTGCCGCCAGATCGGACCTTCGGAGTCGCCGTCGTTGACCAGCACGGCATGCGCCGGTGCTTCGGCGATCTCACGTCGCACATCGTCGACGCTGCTGACGCCGACGATGTCGAAGTCTGCGAGGTAGCGTCGCAGGATGCGCTGCAGAATGTCGTGGGATTCCAGGACGACCAGGCGTGGTTTGATGACCGGCGGCGTCGATGTGCTGCGCAGGCGTGCTTCCAGTGTCCAGTCCTCCGCCAGCCAGCGTGTGGCGCTGCCGGTAATCGGCAGCGGCGGATCGATCGGCAGGCTGAAGGCGATTACGGTGCCGACGCCCGGTGTGCTTTCCATCCACATCGTGCCTTCGTGCAGCTCGACGAAACTCTTGCTGATGGCCAGCCCGAGTCCGCTGCCGCCGTAACGGCGACGCATGGAGCCGTCGACTTGTTGAAACGGCCGAAACAATTTTTCAGCGTCGGCTGCGCTGATTCCGGGGCCGGTATCGATCACACTGACGACGACGTCGTTGTCACGACGTACCGCACGGACGATGGCGCCGCCTGATTCGGTGAACCGGCCGGCGTTGCTCAGCAGGTTCAGCACCACTTCGCGGATCCGGGTGTGATCGCAGAATACTTCCGGCAGGCCGGCCTCGACTTCGGTGCACAGGCTGAGGTTCTTGGATAGGAACAATCCTTTTACGGCAGTCACTGCAGAGGCGATGACTTCATCGAGACGGACTCGTTCTTTGGTCAGCGCCATGCGATCGGCCTCGATCTGGCTCAGGTCGAGCACGTCGTCGATCAGGCTGGCCAGATGTCTGCTGTTGCGCAGCACGACGTCGAGGTCGGCCAGCAATGCGGAGGGGATGCGCTCGCCGTACATGCGCGGCTGATTGACGATCATTTCAGAAAAGCCGATGATCATGTTGAGCGGCGTGCGCAGTTCATGGCTGACGTTGGCGACGAATTGTTCCTTGATGCGTCGAGCATCTTCTGCCGCCTGCCGCAAGCCGTCGGCGAGCCGGTTCATTCGTGTGAGCTGCACGTTGGCATGCTGGGCATTCGCCAGCGCCTGTTTGAGCTCGACCTGAGTTTCGCCCATGCGCGTCAGCAATTCACGTGCCTGCTCGTACGACGCCCACGCCCATTCCGCAGTGCTGAGCACCGGACGCAGCGTGAGCCAGATCATGCCGAGCAGGGACCAGAGCATGATGACTGTGAGCGAACGCTGCATCTGATCGACGGCAAGAAAATCCATCGGTGCGAAAAGTGTGACTGCGGTCAGCAGAATCGCCAGCACGATGCTCAGCCGGCGGCTGATCATCAGCATGGTCAGGCCACAAGGAAGCGTCGTCAGACAGAACGTCCACGGCAGTTCGACCCATATGGCGGCAGCCCAGCACAGGCTGAAGCCGGCAGCGATCAGAATGACGATTCCGGCGATCGGTTTCCAGCGGTGGGCCATCCAGGCGAGCAGGGCCGTGCCGAAAAGCGCCAGGCTTAGGTAGAGATGCTGTTCGAAAAGCTCGTGGCTTGGCGAAAGCATGCCGACGAGCAGGCCGAGCACGCAAGCGCCGCCTAGCGCTCCGATAAAGGTGTCGTCCTGCAGTTGTCGAAAAACCGCGTGCAGCTCAGCGGACCCACCGTCCTCGGTGGTTCGATCATGTCGCATGCGGTGGATGATGCTTGAAGTGTGAAAATTTGCAGTCCCGCATCGCTACCGTTGCCGACCCGTCTGTCGCCGCTGCACCGGAATCCACACTTGCAGCGGCTGCTGCGGCTGCGCGAAATCCGGGCCGTAGCGTTCGACCGTCGGCCCGTCGATCTGTTCGTAGCCGCGTTCGTAGAGCGCGGTCGGCACGTTCTCGAACACTTCGCCGATGGTGGCGAGCGTGGCGTCGAACACGGCGTACTCGCCGCCGGGAATCTCCCAGCGCACCATGCCGCTCGGCACGCTGCGGGCATCGTTCACCACGACGCCGGCCTGGTAGTCGAACTGGTTCAGTTGCGAGTCCCAGTGGCCCATCACGCCGAGGCTGACGTCGGATTCGGCGCGATAGGCGATCTCGTTCATGCGGCGCAGGAAGTCGTCCCACAGTTTCGGAATCTGCGGCGACATCGGGCGCACACGCGCACGCAGGCCGACGACGACGCAGGCGGACAAGGTGCGAATGCTGTTCAGGGAAGTCATGCGGAAATTCTACGGTGCGGGCGTCAGGCGTAGCCGTCCTGCTTCTGCTTGCGCCAGTCTGGCTGGTAGCCGCCGCGCGGGGCGAAGCCGTAGCTCGGCCCGATCTGGTTGCGGCTGCGCCACGGCCAGCCCTGGCCGCCGATGACGCGGTATTCGTCGCCTTTGCCGCACATCCAGTAGAACATGTGCGCGGCGTAGCGCGCGTGATTGTGGCCGCCGTAGTGCGCGGTGCGGAAATCGAAGTCCGGCTCGACGATCCAGTCGCGCTCGGGCGCGGCGGTGCGCCAGTAGTTGTATTTCAGCATGTGGCGCGTGCCGGCCGCCGTGGAACGGCCGCGGCGATGCAGGATGCTCTGATGGTGAATGCCGATCGTGCCGGCCGGCCCGGCGGCGAACTGGCCGCCGTTGTCCTCGGCGCGCTGCACCGGCCCGACGTGCGTGCTGGGCACGAACTCGGTCGGCCCGAGTTCGATGGGCGTGTCCTGCGGGAAGTAAAAGACTTCGACGAAATTCAGCTCCGGGCCGAACACGTGGTCGGCGTCGTAGTGCCACGGCTGCGCCGGCGCCGGGCACTCGATGCGGTGGCTGCTGGTCAGCACCGGCAGGCCGACGCTGCGGCCGAGCAGCGAGCGCATGACGCCGGCCACCTGCGGATTCAACAGCACGCCCTCGACGAACCA
>JBIIIA010000426.1:0-3146 GCA_044235195.1 Thermoflexales bacterium | reverse complement strand
CGTGCAGCAGCCCGAGCTTGAGCTTCGGGAAAATTTCTCGCTGCAGGCGCGCGTGCTCCTCGATCGCCGCCTTCGCCTCGACCTTGTCGCTCTCCTCGACCAGCGGGCAGATCACGAACGCCTGACGACCCTTCTCCACCTCGCCGCGAATGAACGCATAGGCCCGTTCACGCTCGGTCGGCGTGAACCAGTGCGTGACGATCTTCTGTCGCCCCGGCGGCTTCTCGTCCAGGATGGTGTTGTCGAGGTCGCCGTACAGCGTCAGCGAAAGCGTGCGCGGGATCGGCGTGGCCGTCATCACCAGCGTGTGCGGCGCCAGCGTCCCCTTCGCGCGCAGCGCGCTGCGCTGCTGCACGCCGAAGCGATGCTGCTCGTCGATCGCCACGAAGCCGAGGTTCGCAAATGCCACACCGTCCTGAATCAGCGCATGCGTGCCCACCGCGATCTGCACCGATCCGTCGGCCAGCCCGGCGAGCACCGCCTCGCGTTCGCGGCCCTTGACGCTGCCGGTGAGCAGTCCCACCTTGAACGTCTGCGCCAGCGCGCCCTTGGCCCGCATCGACTCGAACAATTTCTCGAGCCCCTTGAAATGCTGCTCGGCGAGAATTTCCGTCGGCGCCATCAGCGCCGACTGCGCGCCGACCGTCGCCGCCGCCGCCATCGCCACCGCCGCCACGGCGGTCTTGCCCGAGCCGACGTCGCCCTGCAACAGGCGATGCATCGCGAACGGCTTGTGCATGTCCGCGACGATCGCGCGCACCGCCCGGCGCTGCGCCCCCGTCAGCGCGTACGGCAGGCCGCCGCACAGTCGATCGACCGTCGGCTCGCCCACGCGCAGCTCCGGCGCCGCCTCGCCTTTCCAGAGCGCGCGCTGCGTCAGCACCGCCGCCTGCACCACCAGCAATTGTTCGAACACCAGGCGGCGGCGCGCCTGCTCCATCGTCGCCGTCGACTGCGGAAAGTGAATCTCGCGCAGCGCCTCGGCCACGCCCATCAGCCGCTGCGCCTGCCGCGTCGCCGCCGGCACGATGTCGACTTCGCGCGACGACCAGTGCTCGCTCACGCGCTTCATCACGCGGCGCAGCAGCAGCGGCTGCAGCCCGTCGGTGAGCGGATACACCGGCACGATGCTGCCGCCCGTCAGCCACTCTTTTTCCGCCGGCTCGATCATCGGGCTCTGAAAAGTCAGATGCCCGAGATATTCGCCCACCTTGCCGCTGACGACGACCTCGCGCCCGGGCGCGAGCGTGCGCAGCAGATGATCGACCGCCTTCTCGCTCGTGAAGAACGACATCGGGATCGTCCCGCTGGCGTCTTCGAGCGTGGCCTTGACGAGCACCGGTCCCTTCGTGCGCATGCGCGCGGCGTTGGCGATGCGGCCGATCACCGTCACCTGCTCGCCGTAGAACAACTGCCCGATCGGCTTGAGCGCGCTGTAGTCGTCGTAGCGCGTCGGGTAGAAGTGCAGCAGGTCGCGAATGGTGTGCACGCCGAGCTTCGCCAGCAACGCCGCGTTCTTCTCGCCCACGCCGCTGATCATCGTCACCGGCGCGTCGAGCCCGAGCGCTTCGTCGCTGCGCACGGCGGCGCGCGGCGCCGGCTCAGCCCGCGGCGTTCGCTCGCGCCGCTCGGGGCGCCGTTCCTCACGCCGCTCGTCGCGACGCTCGTCGCGCCCGCGCTCGCGGCTCTGTTCGCGCGGCCGCTCTTCCCGCCGCTCGACCGGTTCGGCCTGCCGCTCCGGGCGGCGCTCCTCGCGCACCGGCGCCGGCGCCCCCGGCCGCTGCAGCATCGCCAGCAGCGCGTCGATGCGCCCGCGCCGCTCATCGACGCCGTTCGAGGCGCTGTACTCGCGCATCAGCTGCGCCACCGACTCCGCCCACTCCGGCGGCAGTCCGTTGCGCGCCGCGTCCGCCAGCCACGCCGGCGTGAACGACTGCAGGCCGCGAGTGACCGCCTTGTCGGCATATTTCGTCTGCGCCTCGAGCTTGAGGATACGGATCAGCTTCTCCGTGGCTGGATTTTGCATGGGCGCGCGAATTATAGAGGCCTCACCTCCGTCACTCACTCCCTGCCTTCCACCACCGACCGCGCGAACACCGTCACCGCCGCCATCACCACGATCAGCGCCGCCTGCAGCCCCCACGCCGCGAACACGCCCTCGCCCACCAGCAGCCGGCCGGTGAGCGGCGGGAAGAAGAACATGCCCAGTGAAGCGATGCCGCCGACGACGCTGTTCACCGCCGCCGCATCCGCCGGAAAGCGCCGAATGGCGATCGACGACACCATCGGATACAGCGGCCCATACCCGACGCCCACGATCGTCGCCGCCACGACCGCCGTCGCCAGCGTCGCGCCCGGGATCGCCGTGAGCCCGACGCCGAGCGCCGCCGTCGCCAGCAGCGCCAGCATCCCGCGCCGCACGCCGGTGCGCGCGATCAGCACTCCAGCGAAATAGCGCCCGACCGCGAAGCCGGCGAAGAACCCGCTCGCCGCCAGCGCCGCCTGCGCCGCATCCACGCCGACCACGCGCACGACCACTTCCGTCACCCAGCTCGAAAACGCCACCTCGGCCCCGACGTACACCGCCAGCAGAAATGCCAGGATCAGCACCGCCGGCTTGCGCAGCAGATCGAGCACGTTGCCGCGCGGCGCCGCCGTCTTCGATTCCGTCTGCGCCGACTGCGCCGGCCGCGCCTCCGGCAGGCGCAGGCCGAACAGCGCCGCCGCCAGGTTCGGCACGATCAGCATGGCGAACGCCGGCAGCGGGTCGTTCCAGATGCGCAGGCAAATGCTGACGAGAAACGGGCCGAGCAGCGATCCCACGCCGTAGAAGGCCAGCACGCGATTCAGCGTGGCCGCCGCGGCGTTGCCGTCGGGCGAGCGCAGCCCGATCCACGTCGAATAGCTCAGCTGCGTGCACGCCTGCGCCATGCCCAGCAGCGCCGCCGCCCCCAGCAGCGCCGGCAGCGACGGCGCCGCGGCGAACACCGCCATGCTGATCATGATCGCCGCCGGAGCGGCCAGCAGCGGGCGCAGGCCGAAGCGACGGCTCACCCACACGATCATCGGCGTGCTCACCAGAAAGCCCACCGAGAGCGCCGAAAACAATGCGCCCACGTCCGCCAGCGTCGATCCGCTGCGCGCCG
>JBIIIA010000427.1:0-3146 GCA_044235195.1 Thermoflexales bacterium | reverse complement strand
GGATCGACGACCGGCCGGCCGCGGCGTGTGGGCTGGTTCGATGCCGTGGCGCTGCGCTACACCGCGCAGCTGAACGGCATGTCCGAAGTGGCGCTGACCAAGCTGGACATCCTCTCCGGCATATCGACGCTGCGCGTGTGCGTGGGCTACCAGGTCGACGGGCACTTGCTCGACGATTTCCCGCAGGACACGGCGGTGCTGGCGCGCTGCGAGCCGGTGTACGAAGACCTGCCGGGGTGGAGCGAGGACGTCAGCGGCATGCGCTCGCTGGCGGAGCTGCCGGCGAATCTGAAGGCGTATCTGGCGCGCATCGAGGCGCTGTGCGGCGTGCGCGTCACGATCGTCAGCGTCGGCCCGGAGCGCGAGCAGCTGATCGTGTCGTAGTGCGAGTCGTTGGAACTAATACTGCGAATTGACGGCAGTCTGACGAATGCTGACAAGAGCCGGCGAACGCATCGCCGGCTCTTGAATTTTCAGGTGTTCGGCATATACTAGAACAATCGTTCTAGTGAAAAGTGAACGCGAGGGTGATCGAAGTGATTGCGCGAAAAAGGCGTGATCCGAATCAAGGAGAACTGCGAAGATGGCACCGGACGGCAAGAAGAAGGCGCTGGACATTGCGCTGGCGGCGATTTTGAAGTCGCATGGAGATGGGGCGGTGATGCGCCTGGGGGATGCGACGAATATGAAGGTGGACGTGGTCCCGACGGGGGCGTTGACGCTGGACATCGCGCTGGGCGTGGGCGGCGTGCCGCGCGGTCGCATCGTGGAGATTTACGGGCCGGAGGCGTCGGGGAAGACGACGATTTGTCAGCACATCGTGGCGTCGGCGCAGAAGCGCGGCGGAACGGCGGCGTACATCGACATGGAGCATGCGCTGGATCCGACGTATGCGGCCAAGTGCGGCGTGGATGTGGTGAACCTGCTGATTTCGCAGCCGGACACCGGTGAGCAGGCGTTCGACATCGCCGAGCAGCTGATTCGGTCGAGTGCGATCGACGTGCTGGTGATCGACTCGGTGGCGGCGCTGGTGCCGAAGGCGGAGATCGAGGGTGAGATCACGGACATGCAGCCGGGCGTGCAGGCTCGTTTGATGAGCAAGGCGCTGCGGCGGCTGACGGGGGTGATCAAGCAGACGAACACGTGCGTGGTGTTCACGAATCAGCTGCGGCAGAAGATCGGCGTGATGTACGGCAACCCGGAGACGACGACGGGCGGCATGGCGCTGAAGTTCTATGCGTCGGTGCGCCTGGACGTGCGGCGCATCCAGGCGATCAAGTCTGGCGGCGAGGTGACGGGCGGTCGGACGCGGGTGCGGGTGACGAAGAACAAGGTGGCGGCGCCATTCAAGGAATGCGAATTCGACATCATGTTCAGCGAGGGCATCAGCATCATCGGCGACATGCTGGATGTGGCCACGCAGATGAGCATCGTGGAGAAGCGCGGGGCGTTCTTCTTGTTCGAAGGCACGCGGCTGGGCCAGGGGCGCGACAACGCCAAGGGCTACATCATGGAGCACCCGGAGATCGCGGAGCGCATCGAGGCGAAGGTGCGTGAATCGATCAATTCCGGTTCAGCGAACAAGGCGGCGATCACCACGCGGCCGGAGCCGGGTGAGGACGATGGGGAGGAGCCGGACGAGGAGTAGGTCGGCCGTCCGGAGCAGCAGGCATGGGCAAGGGGGTTGCAATGAAGCAGCGCTGGGTGTCGAAGGTCAAATTGCAGAATTCTGCCGGTCACGCGATTTCGTTCACGCTGGAGCCATGGGGAGATGAGCATCGCATCCCGCACGGGATGACGGCGCATATTTCCGGGATGAGCGACGAGGAAGGATGCTTTCACGTCGAGCTGACGAACGAAGGGGTGCTGGTGTGGGCGTGGCCGGAGAGCGAGACGTCGGTGCGCGTGGGGACGGAAGCGCCGGGACAGGCATCGGTCGCAGCGCTCGGCGATGCGTCGAATGCTCGGGCGCGCGGTGGTGTGGTGCACCTGCTCGGGCGCGCGATGGTGGCGGCGGGCGATCGGCTGCTGCGCCTGGGCGACGGCAGGTGAGCGCGGTGCGCTAGAAGTCGAGTGCGTACACGGCGAGGGTCGAGCCGTCGGCCGGCCAGGGCAGCAGGCGTTCGAAGCGCATGCCGACGGCTTCGAGCACGCGGATCGAGGGATGGTTGCTCGGCAGGGCGATGCCGAGCAGCCGTGGCAGACTTAGATGCGCGTGGGCGAAGTGCGCGACGGCGGCTGCGGCTTCTCGTGCGACGCCGCGGCCGCGCGCGGTCGGCAGGAGCGCGAATCCCAAATCGGTGGCCGGCAGCTCGCGCCGTCGCACCAGCCCGCACACGCCGAGTGACTGCAAGGTGACGGCGTCTTCGATGCAGAGCATGCCGTAGCCGACGTCGGCGTAGGCGGCGCTCGGTCCGCGTGCGATGAAGGTGCGGGCGTCGTCGAGCGTGCGAATGCCGCGGTCGCCGATGTTGCGCAGAAAGTCGGGGTCGTTGTAGAGCTCGTGCAGGAACGGGGCGTCGCCGACGACGAGGCGTCGCAGGCGCAGGTGTGGGGTGAGCAAGGGGAATGGGGCGTCGGCGGTCATCGTGCTATTCGGGCTGAAATCCGCGCAGGATCACGCGGGAGTCCGGGAGAGATGCGTCGGCGCAGTCGATGCGGATCCACGTGGGGATGTGCAGCGTCTCGTGGTACTGCACGGTCGTGGTGCAGTCGGCCGGTGCGTCCAGGATGAGGGCGAAGGCATCGTCCACGGTGTGCAGGGCGCGCAGATGGGCCTCCGGGCAGCGGTCCTGCGGGCAGCGCGCGTCGAGGACGCTGCGTGCGATGACGCGGACGGCGCGGTAGCGGTCGTTGGCGTCGTCGCCGCCTTCGAGGAGCAGCCAGTTGACCTCGTAGCGTGGAATGTTGGCGTCGCGCCATGCCTGACGCCGGCGCAGTGCTTCCTCGCGCACATCGGATGTCGGTGCGAGGGGGCTGCAGGCGGCAAGCATCAGGCCGCAGGCGATGGGGGCGAGCGCGCGGCTCAGGTCCATGGCGGCAGTGCGGCGGGCAGGGCGAGGCCGAGCTTGTGCAGGAACCATGCGGCCATCCACTGGGTGGCTTCACGGGCTTCCGGAATTTCGACCATGTACCAGTGGGCGTGG
>JBIIIA010000425.1:0-3149 GCA_044235195.1 Thermoflexales bacterium | reverse complement strand
CGCGTCACCGCCGGCCGCCTGCCCATCATCGGCGTCGGCGGGATCATGCACGCCGACGACGCGCGCGCCAAACTCGATGCCGGCGCATCGCTGGTGCAGCTGTACACCGGAATGATTTTTTCCGGGACGGGGTTGGTGAAGCAGATAGTGGATAGTGATAGTGATAGTGATAGTTGAGCCTGCCCACCATCACTATTTGCTATCCACTATCACTCTCCACCATCACTCTCTACTGCCTACTCTCCGCCACCCACTTTTTCACTTCATCGCGCTGCGCAGCGCCGAGGCGACCGGACGCGACGAGCGAATCCAGAGCCTGAGTGAGCGTCATCACCGCGTGCAGCGCCACGCCGCGCGCGGCGAGCTCTTCGGCGCCGCCCTGCTCACGATCGATCAGCACCAGGATGTCGCGCACGACGAGACCTTCGTCGAGCAACGGCTTGAGCGCCTCGATCTTCGCCGTGCCGCGCGTGATCAAGTCATCGACCATCAGCGCCGTCTCGCCCGCGGCATACGCGCCCTCGATGAGCTTGGCCGTGCCGTAATCCTTGGCTTCCTTGCGCGGATAAATCAGCGGCCGCTCGAGCTCGAGCGAGACCGCTACGCCGATCGGCAAGCCGGCGTACGGCAGCGCCGCCAGCCGGTCGAACTGCAAGTCGCGCGCGCGCGCCGTCTCGGCCATCGCCGCACCCACCATGCGCAGCACGCGCGGATGCGTCACCAGCAGCCGCAGGTCGATATAGATCGGCGACATCAAGCCGCTCTTCAATTTGAAGCTTCCGAATTTCACGCACCCGATGTCGTACAAAGCCGCCGCAATTTCATCGATATTCACGCTGTGCATCTCTTTCCTCTCCCCTCTCCCCTCTCCACCTTCTTCTTACGCCGCCCGCATCTGCTCGACCATCGCCAGCGCCGCAGCCCGCGCGGCATCGGCGAAGTCGATTTTGCGCGATGCGTAAAGAATCGAGCGCGACGCGTTGATCACCGGGCCGATGCCGGTGCTGGTGCGTCCGAAGCGAACCGCAGCGGCCAGGTCGCCGCCCTGCGCGCCGACGCCGGGGATCAGGAACGGCAGCTCCGGGGCGAGCGTGCGAATGCGTTCGAGCTCCTGTGGCGCCGTCGCACCGACGACCAGGCCGCACGCGCCCGGTCCTTCTTCGTTCCAGCGTCGCGCGCTGCGCGTCACATTCTCGTAGAGCTTCTCATCGCCCTGCACCGTCAGATTCTGAAATTCACCGGCATTGGCGTTGCTGGTGCGAGCCAGCACGAACGCACCGCGATCGGCATATTTCAAAAACGGCTTGACCGAGTCGCTGCCCATGTAGGGCGCGAGCGTCACAGCATCGGCCTTGAATTGCTCGAATGCGCCACGCGCGTACGCCTCGGCGGTGTTGCCGATGTCGCCGAACTTCCCGTCGAGGATGATCGGAATATCCGACGGGATGTAGCGCACGATGCGCTCGAGCGCGACGATGCCGGCTGCGCCTTCGGCCAGAAAGAAGCCGAGGTTCGGCTTGTATGCGCACACCAGATCCTTCGTCGCATCGATGATCTCGCGCGCGAACGGCAGCATCGGCTCGTCGAAGTTCTGGATCGGCAGCGGCGAATTCGCCGTCACGATGTCGAGCCCCACGCACAAATACGAACGATTGCGTTCCTGCGCTGCGCGCAGCTTTTCGATGAAGGTCATTTACTCGGTCTCCTCGGTCGTCCAATAACTAATGGTGATGCCGCTGCGCTCGAACGCACGCTCGTCGATTTTGCGCACGCCGCGCACCTCATCGAAGCGAGCGACGATTTCCTGCCGCCATGCATTCTTGTTCCTCATGTCCGTCGTGTTGTAGAGCGGCGAATCGCGGTCGAGCGCGATCAGCGTCACCTGCGCGCCGGGATGTTCAGCCAGCCACTTTTGCACGCGATCGATGTCGTCCTTGCCATCGATGGGCGGAGCATCGTAGTTCAACGCGGGGTTGTTCGCAAACTCCGCGAGCGGCCGCAGCCGCCACTCGAACAGCGGCGGGCTCATCTCTCCGAAGGTGCCGATGATCAGCACCGGGCGTGAACCATCCTGCCATTCGACGATGCGGTCGGTCGCGGCGCGCATATCGTCGGCCAGGTTGCCCGCCCACACCGGCTGCAGCCGCGGCAGCCAGAAGAACCAGCTCGCGATCGCCGTCACCAATGCAGCCGTCGCGACGAACTGCGCGCGCGTCTTCGTGCTCGCCCACGCCGCTGCGCCGAGGCCGGCCAGCAGCCACAGCGCCGGAAAGATCGGCGTAATGTAGCGCGGCGACTTCAACGGATGCATCGTCGCAAGTACGAATCCGAGCACGAAGAAAATCGTCAGCAAGACGATGCCCGAATGCCGCACTCTGCGCAGCGCCACCGATGCAGCAAGAAGCGTCGCAGCGAGCACCATTGCATGCGGCATCAGCCAGTCGGAAGACTGACGCACGTAATACAGCAGGTTCTCGGCACTCCAGAATTCCAAACCGGAATTTTCGTTCGACACGAAGAAGGCGAAGTCACGCCACTTCACTTCGGTCGGCGCGATGTCGGTTCCGGTGAAGAACCACATCACCAGCCCGGCCGCGAACGGCACGTACAACGCCAGGAACGTGACTGGCCGCAGCTTCTTCGCGCGCAGACGGCCGACGAGATCGACCACGCCGATCGAAGCCAGCGCGAACGCGGCGTAGTTGTATTTCGTGAGGAACAACGCGAAGAGCAGCACGCCCGTCACCGCATAGTTGCGCACGCGATCGCGACGACGCGCGCGCAGAAAGGCGAGCATGGTCAGCAGCACCATGAACGCCACCGGCGTTTCCTGCATGGCCCAGCTGCTCACGTAGAGCCAGCCCGGCGCGCTGAGCGCCAGCAGTCCGGCCGTCCACGCCGCGAGCGGCCCGCGCCCCGGCAAAATTTCGCGCGCGAGTGCACACGACAGCAACACCGTCGCCGCGAGCATGAGATAAGCGAACAAGCGAGCCGTCTCGTCGGAGCGGCCGAGCAGGCCGAGGAACGGCGCCTGCAGAATCGAGAACATCGGCGGCCACAGCGTCTGGATATGAAAGTCGCCCCAGAATGCGCGCAGGTCGCGATTCAGAAAATCGCGCAGCATGTAGTAGCCCGGCAGGCTGTGCGCC
>JBIIIA010000085.1:0-10441 GCA_044235195.1 Thermoflexales bacterium | reverse complement strand
GCCCGAGGAATCGGCGATGCGCGAGATCGAGAGCGCCATTCAGCGCGTGCTGTCCGGCGAGCGCAGCGTCGACCTGTCGCCGCAGAACTCCTGGATTCGACGGCGCCAGCACGAGCGCGCGAAAGAGATGAACCTGGTGTCGCACTCGTACGGCAAAGAGCCGATGCGCCATGTGCGCCTCTATCGAGACTAGCGCCGATGTTCATTTCCTTCGAAGGGCCGGACGGCAGCGGCAAGACCACGCAGCTGCGCAGGCTGGCGGCGTGGCTGACGCAGCAGGATCGCGACGTGCTCACCGTGCGCGAGCCGGGCGGTACGGTTCTGGGTGAATCCGTTCGCGACATTCTTCTGCGCGGGCGCGGCAGCGTGATGGACGAGCGCGCCGAGCTGCTGCTGTTCTGCGCGTCGCGCGCACAGCTGGTGACCGAAAGCATTCTGCCGAAGCTGGCGGCCGGCGGCATCGTGCTGTGCGATCGCTTCGCCGACAGCACACTGGCGTATCAGGGCTACGGGCGTGGGCTCGATCTCGATCTGCTGCGTTCGATCCTGGATTTCGCCACGCGTGGCCGGTGGCCCGATCTGACCATCTACTTCGACCTCGACGTCGAAGTGGCGCTGGCGCGGCGCGTCGCGGACGGCGAGGTGAATCGGCTGGACGCCGAGTCGATCGAATTTCATCGGCGGGTGCGCGCCGGATATCTGGCGCTGACAGAGCGCGATCCCCAGCGCTGGGTGATCATCGACGCACGCATGTCGGCCGACGATGTAGAGGCGGCGACGAGAAAAGCGATCGACGCCCACACGGCGCGGTAACGATGTGGACGGCCGACGGCAGACAGCAGTCGGCCGTCAGTCGTCGGCCGTCTCATGTACGCCCCGGGGACATGGCAATGCGGGTAGCATAGGGCCCTGATGAAAACCTGTGCGTTCATAAAGCATGTGCGGCCGGTGATGGCTGCATTCGTTTTGTATGCGACGTTCGGATCAGCGATGCCGGCGTTTTCTCTCGCGCCGCACGCGGCAGCGCGGACGATGCGTGCACAGGTGCAGCCGGAGATCCCGACGCGCATCGTCATCGAGCGGCTGCGAGTGGATGCTGCGATCGAACCCGTCGGCCCGAGCAACAAACTCGTCGGCAAAGGTGCGGTGGAATGGGATGCCCCGAAGAACCGCAACGTCGGCTGGCACGACTATTCCGGCCGGCTCAGCGATGGCATGAACATCGTGCTGAACGGCCACAACAACATTTACGGTGGCGTGTTTCGCAAGCTGTATACGCTCAAGCCGGGAGACGTCGTGCGACTGAGCGCAGCGAGTGTCGAGAGATCGTATGCAGTCGTCGAGGTGCGGCGTGTGCTGGAGCGCGGCCAGCCGCTGGCTGTGCGCATGAAAAACGCCGAGGCGATTCAGCCGATGCAGGACGATCGATTGACGCTCATATCCTGCTGGCCGGAAACCGGAAATAGTCACCGCATCATCGTCATTGCGCGCCCGATACCCTAGCGAGAAACCTGCGTATTCGACATGCGAACGATCACACGTGAGCACCTGCTCTGGATTTTTCTGGCACTCATCGCTGCGGCGACGAGGCTGACCTTTGCAGATTTTCCGCTGGGTGAAGCGGAAGCAAGTTCTGCGCTGGCGGCGCTGCAGACGGCGCGCGGAGATGCGGCCGTGCTGACCAACCCGTTCTTCGGGATGCTGCAGAGCGTCGCATTGTCGTTGTTCGGCGACAGCGATGTGGTGGCGCGCAGTGCCGCGCTGATCGCCGGCATCGGACTGTGTCTGTGGCCGATGGTGATGCGGAGCATGCTCGGGCGTGAGCGGGCGTGGGTGCTGGCGCTGCTGCTGTGTCTTTCACCGACGGCGACGTTCGTCGGCCGTGATGCGCTCGGCGGCGGCCTGGCGTGGCTGATCGCGGCGATCATCGTCGGCGTGGGCGAGATGCGCGCGCCGGTGCGCGCGGCGATGATCGGCGTGCTCGTAGCGTGCGGCATCGACGGTGTGGGGCCGATGGCGGCCGTCGTACTGATGTTTCTGATGAGCGGCCGCAGCGGTGAGCTGCGTGCCCTGTTGCAGGGACGATCCGCAGCGGCGTTCGGCGCGGCATTCGTGGCGGCGGCGACGGGCCTGCTGTGGCGGCCGGCCGGGGTGGCCGACGTTTTCGCCGGGTGGGCGGCGTGGTGGAATTCCGGACGCGATGCGCAGCGGCATCTGATCGGCGTCATCGCCGGGGAAGCGCCGGTGATGCTGTGCGCCATCTTGGCGGCGCTGCGTGCGCTGGTGCGGCGCGTGAGCGAGAACTATGCGCCGGTCGTCGACGGCCCGTCGTTTCGCTTCGGTGCGGCGTGGATGAGCGCCGGCCTGCTCGTGCTTTTGCTGCTGCCGTCGCACGGCGCGGCGGCCGCCATGGGTGTGACCATCGGAATCGCCATGCTGGCATCCGAGCCGTTGACGCTGCTGTGGCAGCGCCTGCGCGCCGCCTCCGGCTGGGTGACGTGGGCGACATTCGGACTGACGTTCGTGCTGTTGCAGTTCGTCGGGTTGGGCCTGCGCAGCTATGCGATGCAGAACGAAGTGGTGTATCTGCTGCCGATCGTCGCGGCGATCGTGATGATCGCGGGCGTCACGGCATCGGCGGCTTTAAACGAAGAGGCTGGGACAGCGCTGCGCGGCATCGCTGCGGCGGCGGTGGTGGTGGCGGCCACGTACACGGTGGCGGCCGGCCAGCGCCTGACGCAGCGCGGCTGGGATCGACCGGAAGAGCCGTACGTCGTGCGCGCGCCGCAGCAGGGGCTTGTGACGCTGGCCGACGCTGTGCGGCAGGCGGCGGTGCGTGCGAGCAGTGAGCCGGACGGCGTGGCGTTGTTCGTCGACGACAGCGCACCGGCGGCGCTGCGCTGGGCGCTGCGAGCGCAGACGAAAGTGCGTTACGGTGCACAGATCGGGACGCAGGACATGGCGCTGCTGCCGGCCGCGAAGAAGCCGGCGGAATCGCGCGCGTTCGTCGGCAGCCGCTTTCGCATCGAGCGCACCGGCTCGCTGGCTCCGGCGGACGGCGGTGCTGCTGCGCTGCTGCGCTGGCTGTTGTTTCGTCAAGGTGGCGTCGTCGGCGCCGCCGATGTGAACTGGACGTTGTGGGTGTCGGATTCGCTGGCGGCCGAGATGAGCGGCCGCAGATAGGACGAGAGATGACAATGCAGACGATCGAAACGAAAACGGAGAGTTGGCTGGATCGACCGCTCGTTGCGGCGTTGAACTGGGAGCGCGCGGCGCTTCTGCTGATCTTCCTCGTCGCTGTGATCTCGCGCTTCTACGATCTCGGTGCGCGCGTCATGAGCCACGACGAAAGTCTGCACACGATGTATTCGTACTATCTGATCGATGGGCGCGGGTACTCACATACGCCGTTGATGCACGGGCCGTTCCTGTTTCACGTGACGGCGCTGAGCTACTTCCTGTTCGGCGATTCCGACTTCACGGCGCGTCTGCCTTTTGCGATCTTCGGCATCGCGCTCGTGATGCTGCCGCAGGCCTTTCGCCGACAGCTCGGCCGTGAGGGTGCGCTGGCGGCGTGCGTGTTGATTTTGATTTCGCCGTCGCTGCTGTATCACGCCCGCTACATCCGTCAGGAAGTGACCGTCCTGATTTGGACGATGTTGACGGCCATCAGCATCTGGCGCTATATGGAGACGCGCGCCGGAGGCTGGCTGCTGACACTGGCGGCAGTGCTGGCGCTGCATGGTTCGGACAAATCGACGTCGTTCCTGACGGTGGCGATGTTCGTGGCGTTTCTTGCGCCGGTGGCGCTGTGGCAGCTGTATCGGGTGCGGACCGAGCGACGCGATGCGCTGCGCGCGGTGTGGTTCGCGGCGGTGTGCGCTGCGGCGCTGGTGATCGCCAGCATCGCCATGGAGCTGCTGAGCGGCCGCATCTCCGGCCTGCTGGGCGTCGAGTCGATCGTGTCGGAGAGCGCTGCACCCGTGGTGAACCCGCGCACGCTTCTCTTCCTGGCGCTGATGGCGACGATGATCGGCGGCCTCGGCGTGCTGCTGTACGCAGCGCTGCGCCGACTTTTCGGCGATTGGCTGGTTCTGGCCGAAGCGCGATCGTCGGCGTGGAATCTGATCGTGGTGATGGTGATCACCACGACGTTCATGGGTTCTCCCTCTCTGCTGCTGCTGCTGAATCCGCTGTGGAAGGCCGTCGGCGGCGAGGCGCTGATCAACGTGGCGCTGCTCGGGGAAGACATCAACATCAAGACCAACCCGCAGGTGATCTCCACCATGCTGGCGCTGGCGCTGGCGGTGGCGATGGTGGGTGTAGTGATCGGCTTGGTGTGGAATCGCCGTCGGGCCATCGCTGTGCTGGCGATTTTCATCGCCATCACGCTGCCCCTGTTCACCACGATGTTCACCAATACCGGCGGCATCGGCACCGGCTACGTCGGGCAGCTCGGCTACTGGATGGCGCAGCAGGACGTCATGCGCGGCAACCAGCCGCCGTACTACTATCTGCTGCTGGTGCCGCTGTACGAGTATGTGAACCTGGCCGGCACGCTCGGCGCGATCGTGTATTTGTCGGTCGAGATCGTGCTGCGCGGCGCGTTCGGATCGGCCGGTGCACTGTCGAAGATCAGGCAGCATTTCTTCCCGATCCTGCTGACGTGGTGGGCGCTGGCGACGTGGGCGATTTATTCGATCGCCGGCGAGAAGATGCCGTGGCTGACCGTGCACATCGCATTGCCGCAGATTCTGCTGACCGGGTGGCTGCTGCAGCGGTGTGTGGAAGAAGTGCGCGTCGACGCGCGGCGCAGCGGCTGGCTGGCGGCCGGCGTGGCGGTGCTGGCGATCGTATTCGGCGTGCGCATGCTGTCGGTGATCGGCGGCATCGACCCGGCGGCCGAGCGTGGTGCGCAGGTGACGGCGGCGGCGAATTTCCTGATCGCCGGCGCGGCGGTTGCTGCGTGTGTGATTGCGCTGCGCAGGCTGCTGGTGCGCGGCTCCGGTGCGGCGATTGCGATGGCGGGCTTCGGCCTGCTCTCGCTGCTGACCGTGCGGACGGCAGTGACGGCCAGCTACATCTACTACGACTACACGCGTGAGTTTCTTTTCTATGCGCACGGCGCGCCGGGCGTGAAGATCATCACCGCGCAGCTGGACGACGTGGCGCGGCGGTTGGGCGTGCCGGAGTCATTGACTGTCGGCTACACGCAGGAGACGAGCTGGCCGATGTCGTGGTACATGCGCAGCTATCCGGGGAACCGCTTCCTCGGTGCAGATCTGCCGGAAGACGCCGAGTCTCTGCAGGCAATCGTCGCCAGCGAGCAGGACGCGAAATTCAACGAATGGGCCGAGCGTCTGTCCACGACGCACGTGCGCTTCAATTATGCGATGGTGTGGTGGCCGATGGAGGACTACCGTGACCTGACGTGGGAGCGCATTCGCTTTTCGCTCGTTGATCGCGAAGCGCGCGCGGCGTTGTGGTCGATCATCTTCGATCGTGATTTCCGCAAGTATTCGGAAGTCTTCGACAAAACGTCGCTGACGGCGGAGACGTGGTCGCCGAGCCATCGCATCACGCTGTTCCTGCGCAACGACATCGCCGAGCAGGTGTGGCAGTACCGCACTGCGGCGGTGGCGAGCGGCAATCGTGCAGTGGCTGTGCCGAAGATCCAGGAGCCGGCCAACGTCGCTTTTGCAGCGGACGGCACGCGCTGGGTGATCGATCACAAGGCGAATCGCCTGTTCCAGCTCGACGCGAACGGTGCTGTGCAGCAGGCGTTCGGCGGCTCCGGCGCTGCGCCCGGCAAGTTCAACGACCCGTGGGGTGTGGTGGTGGATGCGGACGGCGGCGTGTTCGTTGCCGACACGTTCAACCATCGCGTTCAAAAATTCGGCGCGGACGGCTCGCTTCAGTTCACGTGGGGTTCCCCCGGTGCGTCACAGGCGCCGGGCGTCGGCCGGGAAACGCAGTTCTTCGGCCCGCGCGACATCGTGATCGACGCCGAAGGTCGATTGCTGGTGACCGACACCGGCAACAAGCGCGTGCAGGTATTCGACCGCGAAGGCAACTTCGTGGCGCAGTTCGGCTCGGCCGGCGGCGGCGACGGCCAGTTCGACGAGCCCGTCGGCCTGGCGCTGGATTCGGCCGGCAACATCTACGTGGCGGACACGTGGAACAAACGCATTCAGGTGTGGTCGAAGGACTTCGTCTGGCAGCGCAGCTTCCCGGTGCCGGCGTGGGAGACGATGCTGCCGGAGGATCTGCAGGCGGTGGATCACAAGCCGTATCTGGCGGTGGGCGGCGACACGCTCTATGTGAGCAGCCCGCGCGGTGGCGAAATTCTCGGCTTCTCGTTGAGCGGACAGCCGAAGGAGATTCCGTCGGTCACCCTCGAGCGCGGCGACATCCCCACGGGCGTCGAGGTGCGCGACGGCCGGTTGTACGTCACCAACGCACGCAACGGTGCCATCGTCGAATTCGACGTCGCCGCCGGGGCACAGTAGGGGCGACCCGGTGGGTCGCCCCCGGCGTTCGCCCGGCGTTCGCCCGGCATTCGCCCGGTGGGTCGCCCGGCGTTCGCCCGGTGGGTCGCCCGGCGTTCGCCCGGCGTTCGCCCGGTGGGTCGCCCGGCGTTCGCCCGATGCAACAGCAAGCGAAAGTCGGGCGCATTCATGGTGTGCACCGTCCGATCATTGCCGGAAACCTGTTGACAAAATGAATGATATTCATTAATATCATTCGTAAATGAAGAATATTCAATAATGGATTGATATGCCAAGACCAGTGGATCCAAGAATGCGCATGCGCATTGTGGAAGCAGCACGCGTGGTGTTTCGCGAGAAAGGATTCGCTTCCGCGCGGATGGATGACATTGCGCGGCGTGCCGGCGTAGCCGTCGGAACGATCTATCTGTACTTTCGCACCAAGGAAGCGATCTGTGAAGCGCTTGCGGATCGTCTCAACAGGCGGATGCTGGTGGAGTCCCTGCCCTTGTTGAGTGCAGCGACTGCAGCGCAGGGAATTGCCGATGCAGTGAGTGCAGCGTTCCGAATCCTTCGGGAGGAGTGCGATCTACTCGCGATTCTGTATCTGCACATCGGCTTCGGACCGTTCGAAAATCAGTTCCAGCATCCGAGCGAGATCGATCAGGAGCTTTTCGGCGCACTTGCCGAAGCGTATGCGCGGCGCATGGATGTCGGTGAATACCGGCGATACGACGTGGCGAAGGCCGTTCACATGACGGTGAATCTCATCGAGCGCACGGCGGTGGATTGTCTGTTGTTAGGTGCGGGTGATCTCCAGGATTACGAAAATACCGTCGTGCTTTTTCTTCAGAACGCGCTTTTGGAACCGCGTGACGATCGTCGGTGAAATGTACGAGTGAACTATGAGCAACGATACGCAGCTATCTATATCTCGCCCGATGCCGCAGATGGCCGGCCTGCCATGGCTCGGCAACCTGCTTCCGATGGGTGCGGACCCACTCGATTTTCTGATGCGAACGGCTCGACGATTTCCCGATCTCGTATACGTGCGCATTCTCGGCAGTGGATATATTCAGGTGAACGATCCACATTTAATCGAGGAAGTGCTCGTCACACGCAGCGGATCTTTCATCAAAGACAAAGATCTCAAGGTATATGCGCGTGCGGTGTTCGGCAATGGGCTGCTGAGCAGCGACGGCGAGTTCTGGCTCAGGCAGCGCAGGCTGGCGCAGCCGGCGTTTCATCGCGAGCGCATCGCGGGCTACGCCGACTTGATACGTGAGCATACGGCGCAGGCGATGGCGAGCTGGCGGGTGGGCGAAGTGCGTGATGTTCACGTGGACATGATGGAGACGACGCTCAAGATCGTGGCACATGCGCTGTTCGGTGCCCAGAAGGACGAGTCGATCGTGGAGATCGGCGAATGCCTGGACACGATCATGGCGCGCTTCGACTTTCGCGGCCTGACTGTGCTGCTCGAGCAAGCGCTCGGACGTGTGATCGACCGCGCAAAGCATGAGCGCTACGAGGCCGCGGTAAGGCGCCTGGATGCAATCGTCGACGGCGTCATCGATCGCAGTAGAAAAGACGTTCATCAGGCCGACCATCTGCTGGCCATGTTGATTGCGGCACGCGACGAAGATGGCAGCGCCATGAGCGACGCACAGCTGCGTGACGAAAGCAAGACCATGTTCATCGCTGGCCATGAGACGACGGCGCTTAGCCTGAGCTGGACGTTCTGGCTGCTGGCCTTGAATCGTGACGCGCATCTGCGCTTGCGTGAAGAGCTCAGGCGTGTTCTCGACGGTCGTGCACCCGAAATGGCGGATCTGCCGAAGCTGACGTATACCGATCAGGTCATTCGTGAATCGATGCGCCTGATGCCGCCGGCGTGGTCGATTCAGCGCGAGGCACTGATGGATGTGGACATCGGCGGGTACCAGATTCCGAAGGGCACCAACGTGCTGCTGAGCCAGTACGCCGTGCATCGCGATCCTCGATTCTTCCGGGATCCCGAAAGTTTTCGACCGGAGCGCTGGACGCCGGAATTCACACGGCAGCTGCCGAAGTATGCGTATTTTCCGTTCGGCGGCGGACCGCGTCTGTGCATCGGCCAGCAGTTCGCACAAATGGAAGCCGTGCTGATGCTGGCGATGATCGTGCAGCGATTCGATATGGAGCTGGTGGCAGGACAGCGCATCGTGCCGCAGCCCTCGATCACGATGCGGCCGAAGTACGGGCTGCGGATGCGGCTGCGCGCTGCCGAGTGATTACCCCCGCCGCCACGTCGAACCGGACGCGCCGTCTTCGATGACGATGCCGCGTTCGGTGAGGGCATTGCGCACGGCGTCGGAGATCGCCCATGCCTTGGCGGCGCGCGCCTGGCCGCGCAGCGACACGATCAAGTCGATCCACGGCCCGTCGTCGGCCGGCGGAGCGGGTGGCTGCATCTGCTGCGCTTCGAGCCACACGGCGAGCTCGGCCGTCATCTCGCGGATGAGCAGCAGCGTGTGTTTCTGCGCGGCGGCGTCGTGCGGGAAGCGGGCGAGATGGTCCATCAGGCCGTGCAGATGGCTCAGCGCGGTCGCGGCGTCCCGATCGGCGAGCACGGTGCGGAAGGCCGCGATCACGTCGTCGTGCGCCGTGCTGTCGTTCGCGGCGGCTGTCGCTGCGTGGGTGAGCAGGTCGGTGGAGAAGGATTCTCCGGAAGCGAAAGTGTAGGAAGCCCCGTCGGCGTGGAGCACCGTGACCCCGCCGGCGCCGGACACCGTGCAGCGCTTTTCGGTGAACTCGATCGTGCAGGCGGTGTATTCATCGATGCCGAGCACGACCGTGCTGGGGGGCAGCGCGGCGCGCAGGTGCTCGAATCGCTCGGCGCCGATGTAGGCGCGCGACGTGTCGTGGCTGCCGCCGCTGTTGTTGTTCCAGTGCGGCACCACGGCGAGGTCCAGCCCGTAGCGCCCGAGCAGATCGAGCCCTTCGATCCAGTGCGGCTCTTCCCCGACCTTGTAGATCTCGTAGACCGGCAGCGTGAAGCGCCCGACGGCGAGGGCGGCGGCGCTGGCGAACGTGACGGCGGCGCCGGCGTGCAGCATGGCGGCGACGGTTTCGAACACCGGCGTCTCGCGCCAGTGGCGCACGGCGTACGTCGGGCTGCCGGGGCCGGAGAAGATGTAGGTGGCGCGGCGCAGCGCGCGCATGGCGGCGACCGCCTGCTCCTGCGTGGCGCGGACGGCATTCGGAAAAGAGGCCACGTCGAGCGGCAGGTCGAACTGTTCCTGGAAATACTCGACCGCCTTGGCGGCGATGCCGGCGCAGTTCAGCTCGAAGCCGGCCGGCGTGTCGACGAACACCGGACGCGCCGGCTGCGGGCCGCGCGCGAGCAGCGCCCGATGCACGCGCGCCATGCCCGGCGTCATTTCACCGGAGCCCATCAGGGTGAGTGCGGGGGATGCGTTGTCTGTGTTCATTTTCGCAAGGCTGTTCACGCCCATTCCCACTCTTTCTCGTCCCACTTCGTCGTGCTTGTGGCGTCGGCGTCCATAAGCGCATCATCTTCACAGGCCGCCATCGCCGCAAACTGTTTTGCCCAGCCTGCGCGCGGACGAGCCGCTGGACGCAGGACGATTGTGTCGCCGGCCATGAAGATTTCGATGCCTACGCCCGCACCGAACCGATCGGCGAGGCTGCGCGGGAGCCGGATGCCGTAAGAATTTCCGATGCGGATCAGGCGCGTTTTCATGATGCTCTGCAAGATTGTGTTATTGTAAACGCGGCGTCAGCATCGGGGGAAGCGGGGGTGCATCCGTGGTTTGGGGCGAATCTGCTCACGCCTCACCCCCTGACCCCCTCTCCCCCTCAATTTCGCGCAAATCGTCGCTGATCAACGCTCGAGGAAGCGCGCGAAATTTCGGCGGAGAGGGGGCAAACGTCGCCACGCTCCCCCTCTT
>JBIIIA010000424.1:0-3188 GCA_044235195.1 Thermoflexales bacterium | reverse complement strand
TCGTCGTCGCTGCACTTGCTGAACAAATGCAGCTGTCGAATTGAACTGAAAAATGTCCACACTCGTTTGGTTCCGCACCGACTTGCGCGTGCACGATCACGAGCCGCTGCAGCGCGCAGCCGCGGCTGGGCCGGTCGTCGCGGTGTACTGCATCGACGAGCGCCAGCACGGCCGATCCGCGCTCGGGCTGCCGCGCATGGCCGCGTCGCGCGCGCGCTTTCTCGTCGAGTCGATCGCCGCGCTGCGCGAAGATCTGCGTGCGTGCGGCGGCGACCTGATCGTGCGGCGCGGCCCGCCCGAGGAAATTCTGCCGGCGCTGGCCGCGCAGGTCGGCGCCGACGCGCTGTACTTCCATCGCGGCGTCGGCACGGAAGAGCGCGCGGTCGAAGACGCCCTGGCGCGCACACCGCTGCGCCTGCACGCCTTCGACGGCGACGCGCTGCTGCATCCGGACGACTTGCCTTTCTCGCTGCGCGAGCTGCCGGATCTGTTCACGCGCTTTCGCACGTGGGTGGAGAAGGAAGGCGTGCAGCCGCGGCCGACCGTGCCGGAAATTCGCGCGCTCGCCGTGCCGGCCGTCGAACCCGGCCCGCTGCCGGGCGTGGCCGACTTCGGCCTCGTGGAGGAGCCGGCCGATCCGCGCGCCACGGGGCGCTTCGCCGGCGGAACAACGGCCGGCCGCGCGCGCCTGCGGCACTACGTCTGGGACGCCGATCGCCTGCGCACGTACAAACAGACGCGCAACGGCATGCTCGGCCCGGACGATTCCTCGCGCCTGTCGCCGTGGCTGGCGCTCGGCTGCCTGTCGCCGCGCGAGGTCTACGAAGAGGTGCAGCGCTACGAGCGCGAGCGCGTGCGCAACGAGTCGACGTACTGGCTGATCTTCGAACTGCTGTGGCGCGACTACTTCCATTTCGTCGCGCGCAAGTACGGCACACGGCTCTTTCGCGTCGGCGGGCTGCGCGACCTGCGCCTGCCGTGGCGGCGGCCGGACCGCGACGCGGCCGCGCAGCGCGATTTCGCCGCCTGGTGCGACGGCCGCACCGGCTATCCGCTCGTCGACGCCAACATGCGCGAGCTGCGTGCCACCGGATTCATGAGCAACCGCGGCCGGCAGAACGTCGCCAGCTTCCTGACGAAGAACCTCGCCGTCGACTGGCGCTTCGGTGCGGCGTGGTTCGAGGCACACCTGCTCGACTACGACCCGGCGTCGAACTACGGCAACTGGTGCTACACCGCCGGCGTCGGCAACGACGCTCGGCAGTTTCGCTTCTTCAACATTTATAAGCAGGCTGAAGAATACGACCCGCACGGCGACTACGTGCGGCACTGGCTGCCCGAGCTCCGCGGCCTGCACGGCGTGCGCGCGCATCGACCCGATCAGCTCACCCCCGACGAACGTCGTCGCGCCGGCGTGGACTATCCGCCGCCGCTGGTCGATCTGTTCGAATCGGCGCGCGCGAACGAACGGAAATTCGGCAAATAAACTACGAAATTTTGCACATAAAATCATGTAGAGTGAGTGACAATCATGTCGCACACTTTGAAATTTTTCCTGGCAGCAGCTGCCACTGTTGCTGCTTTGGGTACTACAAGGACCGAATCTCAGACGCCGACATTCAAGGACGGCGTCTATCTGGTGAATCAGGAGATTCCGCCGGGCACATATCGTTCCGACCCGAATGCGAAGGGAGGAAGCTGCTACTGGAAGCGCAGCGCCGAGGGTGACGACATTCTCAACAACGACATTACGCTGCCCGGAGCGCTGGTGACGATTCAGCCGTCGGACTATCAATTCGAGTCGCGCGGCTGCGGGCCGTGGACGATGCTGGACATGGCGGCGCTGCCGGTGCTTCCGATCGAGCAACAGGCGGCGCCAAAGATCGATGGTCACTACATCGTCGGCGTCGATATGGCACCCGGCTTGTGGTGGAGCGACGGCAAATCATCGCGCTGCTACTGGGAGCGGGCGAATTCCACGCAGGACATCAACGACAACTATCGCGGATACGGCGGTGGCGCTGTGCTGATTCGGCCTACCGACTTCGAGTTCTACGCCAGCAACTGCGGCACTTGGCGCATGCTCGATACGAATGCGCTGCCGGCACAGCCGATCGAAAAACAGGCTGGGCCGAAAAAGGACGGCGTCTACATCATGGGCATTAACCTGGTGCCTGGGCGCTGGCGTTCGAGCGGCGGCGGCAAGAAGTGCTACTGGGAAACGACCACTGCCGAACAGAAGATCATCGACAATCACTACGGGCTGGCCGGGGTCATCATCACGATTCCTCCGACTGCCTTCGAATTTCAGACATCCGGCTGCGGCACGTGGACGCTGACGGAGGGCAACGGAGTCGGGACGCCGCTCGGGGCAGGGCAATCCGCGCCGGTAGTTGCCGCGAGCCCTGCCTGTCCGACCCCCGACATCTGCATCGTGCGCCCGGCCACGGGAACGCGTGTGGCGCGCGGCAACGTGCTGACCTTCTCCGGCACTGCCGCAGGCGCCAACTTCACGCGCTATCAATTTCAAGCCGGCGTCGGCGGCAGCTGGGGCCACATCGCCGATTTCAAGAAGCCGGTCGTGAACGGTGATCTGATGGAGTGGTTCACGGGCACGGTGCCGCGTGGCACGTACACCATCCGCCTGCAGGTCATCGACAGCACCGGCAACGTCAGGCCGGAAAAAGCCGAAGTGACCATCACGATCGAATAGCCGACGGCCCTGCGCCGGGGGTGCATCCACCGTTTGGGGCAGCTTGCTCACGCCTCACCCCCCTGACCCCCTCTCCGCCGAGATTTCGCGCAGATCGTCGCTGATCAACGCTCGAGCAAGCGCACGAAATTTCGGCGAAGAGAGGGGGTCAGGGGGCTCACAGGGGGACATGATTTCGCGTCCACGCCTCACCCCCTGACCCCCTCTCCCCCTCAATTTCGCTTTGGCACTGACCGAGCAGCACTCGTGCCAGCGACGCGAAATTTCGGCGAAGAGGGGGAGCGCGGCGGAAATTTCCCCCTCTTCGCCGAGATTTCGCGCGCTTGCCAGTACTTTGCTCGACAAAAACGTAAGCGAAATCGAGGGAGAGAGGGGGTAGGGGGTGAGGCGTAGGCGACGAGGCGGATGAAAAACGCCGCGCAGCGATGTCCCCCTGAGAGGGGGTCAACGGACGGGGCAAGACGTTCGGGATGAC
>JBIIIA010000423.1:0-3200 GCA_044235195.1 Thermoflexales bacterium | reverse complement strand
CGCCCGCACTGTTCCCGGCAAATACGTTGTTCACCATTTGGATGGGCACGATCGCTCCATAGCTGCTGCCGGTCACCACCGCGCCGCCACCTATAGAACCGGCAGCGTTGCCCACGAACACCGTGCCCGCGATCTGCGCCGTCGACTGGGGTGAGCCAACCGCGTATACGCCCCCGCCCTGAGCGCGTGCTCCGGACGCCACGTTGCGCTCGAAGCGGCTGTTGTCGATCTGCACAATCAGCTTTTCAGCGTGCAAGCCGCCGCCCGTCGCAGTATTGCCCAGTGCTGTATTGCTGATGAATTCGACATTGGTCAGCACCAGCGTGTACCCCACGTTCAACGCATCCATGTACATTCCTCCGCCCAGGCCCAAGAGCGACGTGTTCGAGAGGAACTGCGTGCCGCTGATCGACATGTTGCTGTCGAGGCCAGCCATCAGGCCGCCGCCGTATTTGGCGACATTCTCCTGGAAGACGCCGCCGTTGATCGTGGAGGTCAACGCCGCTTTCACATACAAACCACCGGCGGTATTGGTCGCCGAATTGCTCATGTAATTTGTATTGGTAGCGACCAGGTTGCGCCACACGTGCGCCCCGCCACCGAGCGTATACGCAGTGTTGCCCGTGAACTGCGTATTCACCAGCTCCAGCGGCACAGCAACCGACCCGGCATCACCGTTGCCGACATACAGCCCACCACCGGCCTTGTTCACGGTGTTGCTCATGAACATGCTGTCCATGATGCGTGCCGTCTGTGTGAACAGCCCACCCGCATACATGCCGCCTCCGTTGCCAGGACTCGAAGCATTCCCGGTCACGGTGTTCCGCTCGAAGTGGCTGCCACTGATCAGAAAGTCCACCCAAGTGGTCAGGTAGACGCCGCCGCCGGCACCGTCAAGGTTCGTCACGCCTGCGGAGCCGTTGCCGATGAACGCGGTGTTCGTCATCCACAGCATGACCGGCGCTGCAGCGTAGACGTAGGCTCCGCCGCCTCCGACGACGGCGGTATTCGTCAGGAACTGCGACCCGCTGATCGTCACGCTCGCATCCGGCGCAGCGAACAGGCCGCCGCCATATCCGGTCGTCACGCCGTTCTGCACCGTCAGATTCTCGATCGTGATCGACGACGACGTCGTAATGACGCGGCCGCCCCCCTGCGCATCCAACACCGTCGGGTATGTCACCGGGTCCGCCGTCGTCCAGTTCGTCGTCGTGTAGCCGCCGCGCAGCGTCAGCGTCTTCGTGATGCCGACCACCCGCGCACCGGACACACCAGCACAGGTGCCGGCGATCTTCACCACGCCCCCGGCCGGCGCTGCGTTCACCGCGTTGCGCACCGCGGCGGCGTCGCTGCTCATGAAGTCCGTCGTGCCATCGCCGGTGTATTCGGTGAAGCAGGCGAGCGGGTTGCGAGTGATCGTCACGACGTAGCTCTGCTCGCTGCCTTTGTCGTCACCGACCGTGACCGTGATCGGATTTGCACCGACCGCCAGCGGGCAGTTCGTCGGGCTGCCGTTGAAACTGCACGCCGTCGCCGCCGTCACCGTCAGCACAGACAAGGGATATGCGGTGAAGGTAAGCGTCACGTTGTCCGTCGCGTACGGCACGGCAGCGGTGTAGGCCAGCGTGCTGACGGCGAAGTCCGGCGTGAGCACGCCGCTGCTCAAAGTCAGCGACACCAGGTCCGAGCCGACGAGTCTGAGCGCATAGACCGCGCCGGTATCAGCGGCACTGTTGTTCGGTGATGCCATCGTCGACGTGATGCTGCCGTCTTCGTAAGTCGCACCCACGATGGCCTTGTCGTCGTCGACGGCCACCGAATAACCGAAATAGTCACTGGCCTTGGCATTGAACGCCTTCAGGTAAGCCCGCTGCGTCCACGTCGACCCGTTGCGCGTGAACACATACGCCGCGCCGGCGTTCGATGCATAGCCGTTCGATGACGCTACCGTCGACGTGACGCTGCCGTCTTCATCACCCGCACCCACCATGATCGTATCGCTTACGATGTCCGTCGCATAACCGAACGCGGCACTGCTGCTAGCGTTGGACGCCTTCAGGTAAGCCTGCTGCGTCCACGTCGAGCCGCTGCGGGTGAATACGTACGCTGCGCCGGCGTTGGATGTGTTGTTGTTCGGTGAGGCCGCCGTCGAAGTGATGCTGCCGTCCTCAGCATACGCACCTGCCACGATCGTGTCGCCGTCGATGGCTACCGAACCGCCGAAATTATCGCCGGATTGGGCATTGGATGCCTGCAGGTAAGCCTGCTCCGTCCACGTCGACCCGCTGCGGGTGAATACATAGATCGCATCGGCTTCGGATGCACCCACCACGATCGTATCGCCGGAGATGTCCACCGCATAGCCAAAATAGTCGCCGCCCGTGGCATTGGATGCCTTCAGGTAGCCCTGCTGCGTCCACGTCGATCCACTGCCCGTGAACACATAGGCCGCACCGGCGGCGGATGCGCTGTCGTTCGGCGATGCCACCGTCGACGCGCTGTTGCCGTCCTCATACGGTGCACCCACCACGATCGTGTCACCGGAGATGGCCACCGAAGTGCCGAAATAGTCCTTGTTCTGGGCATTAAACGCCTTCAGGTAAGCCTGCTGCGTCCACGTCGACCCGCTGCGCGTGAACACATACGCTGCGCCGGCATTAGTTTGATTCTCGTTCGGCGACGCCGGAGTCGACGAGCTGTCACCGCTCTCATACGGCGCACCCACTACGATCGTGTCACCGGAGATGGCGACGTAATAGCCAAAACAATCACTAGCTTGTGCATTGGACGCCTTCAGGTAGGCCTGCTGCGTCCACGTCGACCCGCTGCGCACATATACATAGGCCGCGCCTGCACTGGATGCACTGTTGTTCGGCGACGCCGCCGTCGATGCACTGTTGCCGTCCTCATACGGAGCACCCACGACCATCGTGTCGCCGGAGACGGCTACGGAAAATCCCAAACTGTCGCCTGTTTCGGCATTGGATGCCTTCAAGTAGGTCTGTGCCCAGGCACTGCTTTCCGGCCGGCTGGAGTCCAGCACCGGCGCATCGACCGACGCCGCCTGCGCCGGGCGCACCGACGCCGCCCACGTGCAGGCCAGCGCCAGCGCCAGGCACAGCACGAGTCCGGCTTTGTTGATTCCAGTCGATCGGTTCGCCATCGGCAGTTCGCTCCTCTTTAGCATTTCCGTTCCTTTC
>JBIIIA010000422.1:0-3231 GCA_044235195.1 Thermoflexales bacterium | reverse complement strand
CGGCGAGGGCGTCGTCGTCGCGCGGGTTCACCAGCAGCGCGGCATCGCCCGCCACCTCCGGCAGCGACGACGCATTCGAGCTCACTACCGGAACGCCGGACGCCATCGCCTCGAGCAGCGGCAGCCCGAAGCCTTCGTAAAACGAGGGGAACGCGAAGACGCGCGCCGCGCGATACAGCGCCGGCAGATCGTCCTCGGCCGTGAACCCGGTGAAATGCACGCGCCGTTCGAGGCCGCGCGCGCGCACCTCCGCCAGAACTTCGTCGTAGAGCCAGCCCTTGCCGCCGCTGATCACCAGGTCGACGTCGTGCTGCGCCGCGCTGCGGGCGAAGGCACGCACCAGGCCGAGGTGATTCTTGCGGCGCTGCAGCGTGCCGACGGTCAGCACGAACGGCGCTGCGCCGAGCCCGTATTTCGCGCGCACCGCGGCCGATTCTTCCCGCGCTTCGCGTAGATCGACATACGGCCGAAAGCGCCCGTCGACGCCGCTGTGCACGACGGTGATGCGCTCGGGTGCGATGCCGTAAAGCTCGGTCAGATCGCGCGCCGTGGCGTGTGAATCGGCCACGACATGCGACGCGCGCCGCGCCGACGCCGGCACCACGCGCCGGAGAAATCGCAGCAGCGTCGGCGCCGCCGAGCCCGGGTCGCGCTCGAACGTGAGATCGTGCACGGTCAGCACTGTGCGGCGCGCGCGCAGCGGAGGCAGCAGAAAATCGGTGGCGTGATACAAGTCGGCCGGCCCGCCGGCGAGACATTCGGCCGGCAGCGGCAATCGCGCGCGAAACCAGATGCGATGCAGCCAGCGATCCGTCAGCGGCGTGCTCACGAAGCGCACGTCCTTCGGCAATGCAGGCGCAGCGGCGCGCCCCATGCAGAACAACGTGTATCGATGCGGCGACGGGATCGCCAGCAGCGCGCGCGCGACCTCGCGCGTCAGGCGTCCGATGCCGGCGCTCTGATGCGCAGCGGGCGTGTAGTCGATCGTGATGCGGGCCATATCACAAGGCACTGTTCATGTCGGCATCCGGCTCGCGCCGCTTCCACGCCACGTTGCGAAAAGTGACCAGGCGATTCACCACGTAGTTCCAGATCATGACGATCACCGCAGCGATGGCCTTCGTCAGATTGAGGCCGATGCCCTGGTGGTGCGTGGCGATCAACGCGATGGGCATAGAAGCCAGCACCGTGTCGATCGGCGCATTGAACAGGAAGAAGATCAGTTCGTTGATGCCGAGGCCGACGGCGTTGACGGCGAGGAAGACCGGCATCTGCTTGCGTTTTTTCTCGGCGCGCGATTCCGGATACACCCACAGGCGATTCCAGATGAAATTGTTCGTCGCCGCCGCGGCGAATGCGACGCCGATCGCCAGCCATTCCTGCATGCGCCCGAAGTAGGTCAGCACGTTCAGCAGGAAGTAGTCGACGATCAGGCCGGTGAAGCCGACGATCGCGAACTTGGCGAATCGCTTGATCTCGATTTTGTTGGCGCGGGCGACGCCGTAGAGTTTCGTCTGTTTCATGATCAGCGGAAGCGGTCGAACCAGTCTGTGATGCGCTGCAGACGCGTGACGCGATGGCCCGGTTCACCCGAGCGAGAGAGTTCATGGCCTTCGCGCGGGTAGCGCACGAATTCGACGGTTTTCTTCATGACGGCCAGCGCCTGAAAGAGCTGTTCGGCCTGTTCGACGGGAACGCGGTAGTCGAGGTCGCTGTGCTCGATCAGCAGCGGCGTGTTGACGCTCTGCACGTGCGCGATCGGGGACATCTGCCACAGCAGCGGCGCGTCCTCCCACGGGGTCACGCCGAGCTCGAAGTCGAAGAACGTCGGGATGTCGGAGGTGTTGCGCGCCGACAAAAGATTGAACACGCCGCGCTGCGCCACGGCGGCGCGAAAGCGATCGGTGTGCGCGATGATCCACGCCGTCAGGTAGCCGCCGTAGCTGCCGCCGGTGATCATCAGCTGGTCGGAATCGACGCAGCCGCGCGACTGCAGCGCGCCGAGGCCGTTCAGCACATCGCGCATCGGGCCGTCGCCCCAGTCCTTCCAGTTCGCGGCGGTGAACGCCTCGCCGTAGCCGTCCGAGCCACGCGGATTGCAGAAGAAGACGATGTAGCCGCGCGCGGCCAGCACCTGAAATTCGGCGAACAGGCTCGGCGTGCCGGGCGACCATTGGGCGTGCGGACCGCCGTGAATTTCGACGACGACCGGATACCGACGCAGCGGATCGAAATCGGGCGGCGTGAGCGCCCAGCCCTGCACGGTGTGTTCATCGGACGAGAAGACGATTTCTTCGACGGCCCCGAGTTTGATCTCGGAGAGCAGCGCAGCGTTCGGCGCGTACAGCACGCGCGTGGCGCCGTTCGATTCGCGCAGGCAGAGCACGGCCGGATCGGACGCCGTGTGCAGCACATAGACGACGCGGCCATCCGGCCCGACGTCGAACGACGAAATCTCGTGCACCCCGCGCGTCAGTTGTTCGACGCCGGTGATCTTGTCCTCCTGCAGCACGCCGCCGGCAGCGCAGAAATCGATCCACTCGCCCACCGTGCGCACGTTGCTGCGCTGCATGGCCGCCAGCAGCCGGCGGCTGAGCCCGAGATCGCCCAGCAGCCGCCCGCGAATGTTCGTCGGGATGTTCGTCGCCCGCAGCTCTTCTTCCAATGACACCGCGGTCGGAGCGGCGACGCGCCACAGATTCACCCCGCCCTCGCTCTGCACCGTGAAGTACAAGTAGGCCGAATCGGGCGACCACGCGAACTCGAGCACGTTGCGGTCGAAGTCGGCGGTGAGATCGAGCACGACGCCGCCGTCGGCCGGCATGAGCGCCAGCGTGGTGACGTGGTGTCCGTAGCGCTGTTCACGCGTGCGCAGCAGCGCCACCCAGCGGCCGTCCGGCGACACGCGCGGCTCGGAACAGCTATGGCCGGCCGACGTCATGCGCTCCAGCGCAGCCGCGCCTTCCCCGTCGCTGCGCGACGACAGCCGCACCACGTCGTGATAGGCGTACCAGCGCGGATTGTCCGGCTCGCGCGTCAGCGTGCTGTAGATCGACGCGCCGTCGCGCGACCACGAGAGCGCGCCGAATCCGACATCGTGCGCCGTGAGCCGCTGCGCCGCGGCGCGTTCGCCCAGCTGCGCCGGCGCGTCGCACACGTAAATCTGCCGGAAGCGGTCTTCGATGTAGCTCACGCCGGTGCGGTACGGCACACGCTTGATCGTGCGCGGGT
>JBIIIA010000421.1:0-3233 GCA_044235195.1 Thermoflexales bacterium | reverse complement strand
GCCACCTTGCGGCCCTTCAGCAGCGCCGCCGCCTCGCGCAGGTCCGAGATGCGTGAATTCGTGCAGCTGCCGATGAAGACCATGTCGACCTTCTTGCCGAGCAGCGGCTGGTTCGGCTGCAGTCCCATGTAGGCCAGCGCCTTTTCCAGCGCCTTGCGCTGCGAGAGATCGGCGACCTTGTCCGGGTCGGGCACGCGATCGGTGATGCCCATGCCCATGCCCGGGTTGGTGCCGTAGGTGATCATCGGCTCGAGCGCGTCGGCGTCGAGCGTGTACGTCACGTCGTACTGCGCGTCGGCGTCGCTGGGCAGCGTCTTCCACCACGCCAGCTTCTTGTCCCACTCGGCGCCCTTCGGTGCGAATTCGCGGCCGGCGACGTAGTTGAACGTCGTCTCGTCCGGCGCCACCATGCCGGCGCGCGAGCCGCCTTCGATCGACATGTTGCAGATCGTCATGCGCTCGTCCATCGTCATCGCGCGGATCGCCGCGCCGGTGTACTCGTACACCATGCCGGTGCCGCCGCCCACGCCGTACTTGGCGATGATGCCGAGGATGATGTCCTTCGCGGTGACGCCCTTCTTCAGCGCGCCGTCGATGCGCACGTTGCACGTCTTCGGCTTGCGCTGCAGCAGACACTGCGTCGACAGCACCATCTCCACTTCGCTGGTGCCGATGCCGAAGCCGAGCGAGCCGAACGCGCCGTGCGTGGCCGTGTGGCTGTCGCCGCACACGATGGTCATGCCGGGCTGCGTCAGGCCGAGCTCGGGGCCGATGACGTGCACGATGCCCTGCTTGTCGGCGCCGGTCTTGATGCCGTACAGCTGGATGCCGTTCGCGGCGCAGTTGCGCTCCATCATCTCGATCTGGCGGGCGGCCAGTTCATCGACGATCGGCAGCGAGCGGTCGGTCGTCGGAATGCCGTGGTCGAGCGTGCCGAACGTGCGGTCCGGCCGGCGCACCTTGATGCCGCGCTTGCGCAGGCCCTCGAAGGCCTGCGGCGAGGTGACCTCGTGGATCAGATGCAGATCGATGTACAGCACGGCCGGGCTTTCCGGCTCCTGTGCCACCACGTGTGCGTCCCAGATTTTTTCGAAGAGCGTTTTTGCCATGGTATTTTTTGTAATGCAACGACTCGGACTGTGGTCGAACTCCCTGAAACACCCCCACCCGGAGGGTGGGGGTGTTTCAGGGGATCGAACGACATCATTCGCGAGCCGTTGCCAATTTTCTTCCCCCGAATACGCAGAGCTCGAAATGCTTCGAGTAGCAGTCTGCGTCCGTGTATCCGATGTCCCGCAGCCAGCCGAGCTGCTGCTCGACAGGCGCCAGCCGGTTCGCGGCCATGTCGGGCCGATTGTAAAACTCGTCGGCTACTTCCTGGCGCGTGCGCGTCGTTCCGTGGGCGACGTGATGCGCGTAGAGTGCGTCGACGAAGTCCTCGCCGAAGCAGCGCGAGCCCCACGGCGTGGCCGAGGCGACGTGCTCGATGTTGACGAACATGCCGCCCGGTTCGAGCAGGTCGAAGATTTCGCGATAGATCGCGTGCTTGCGGTCGTCTTCCTGGTGGTGGATCGAGAAGCCCGACACGATCGCGTCGAACGGCCCGTGCGCGGCGATGCGCGCCGCCCACGCCGGGTCGCCGTAGTCGTCGTGCACGAACGTGTGGCGCGCGTCGAGCTTGGCGCGCGCGGCGTCGAGCATGGCCGGCGAGAAGTCCAGGAACACGCCGTGCGCGTCCGGCCAGCGCGACAGCACGGCTGCGCCGACGACGCCGTCGCCGCAGCCGATGTCGAGAAAGCGCCGCACCGGCCGGCCGTTCATCGCCAGCAGCCGCACGGTCACGCCCAGCCTTTCGGCCTGCAGCGGAATGGCGCCGCGCACGCCGGCCAGCCACTTCTTCGCCAGTTGATCGGATTGCCAGACGGTCGAGTTCATCTACACCGTCCCCGCGCGCTCCAGGCGCGTGCGGCCGGCGTTCGAACGGCGCAGGCCGTTGTTCATCGCCGCCAGGTACGCGCGCCCGCTGGCCACCAGCGTGTCGGTGTCCGCCGATCGTCCGCTGAACACCGCGGCCTTGCCTTCGCTGTTCTTCATCTCGATGCGCATCGTCACGTTGGCGATGGCGTCGATGCCCTCGGTCACCGCGTGCACGTGGAATTCCACCAGCTTGGCCTCGACGCTGGTGATGCGGTTGATGCAGTTGCAGATGGCGTTGATCGGGCCGTTGCCGAGCGCGGCGTCTTTGTGCGCCTCGCCCTGTTCGTCCACCAGCGTGACGCTGGCCACCGGCGTGTTGTTCGTGCCGGACGTCACGTGGCACTCGTTCAGCTTCCACGCGTCGGTCTCCAGCGTCTCGAACTGATCGGTCAGCAGCGCCTCGAGGTCGGGGTCCGACACCACTTTCTTTTTGTCGCACAGGATCTTGAACTTGTCGAAGACCTTGTCCAGCTCCTGGCGGTTCAGGTCGTAGCCGAGCTGGCGCAGGCGATCGGCCAGCGCCGCGCGGCCGGAATGCTTGCCGAGCACCAGGTTGGTGTTGTTCCAGCCCACGCTCTCCGGCCGCATGATTTCGTACGTCAGCGGGTTCTTCAGCATGCCGTCCTGGTGAATGCCGGCCTCGTGTGCGAACGCGTTGGCGCCGACGATGGCCTTGTTCGGCTGCACCGGCATCGACGTCATGCTGCTCACCATTTTGCTCGTGCGCACCAGCTGCGCGGCATCGATCGACGTGTGAATCGGATCGTAGAACTGCTTGCGCGTGTTGAGCGCCATGACGACTTCCTCGAGCGCGGTGTTGCCGGCGCGCTCGCCGATGCCGTTGATCGTCACTTCGACCTGCCGCGCGCCCGCGCGCACGCCGGCCAGCGTGTTGGCCGTGGCCAGGCCGAGGTCGTTGTGGCAGTGCGTGGAGATCACCACGCCCTTTTCACGGATGCCGGGCACGTTCTTCAGGATGCCGGCGATCAGGTCGTAGTACTCGGTGGGCGTGACGTAGCCGACCGTGTCGGGAATATTGAGCGTGGTGGCGCCGGCCTGCACCGCCACGTTCAGCACCTGGTACAGGAATTCCGGGTCGCTGCGGCCGGCGTCCTCGGGCGAAAACTCGACGTCGCCGCACAGGCTGCGCGCGTAGCTGACGAACTCGCCGACCTGCTCGACGCAGTCGTTGCGCGAGATCTTCAGTTTGTACTGCAGGTGAATGTCCGACGTGGCGAGAAACGTATGAATGCGCG
>JBIIIA010000420.1:0-3243 GCA_044235195.1 Thermoflexales bacterium | reverse complement strand
CGATCACTTCGGACGACTTCGACCAGCCGCAGGTGATCGGCAGCCTGCCGTATATGGCGAACCTCGATACGAGTACCGCCACCAGCGCGGTCGATGATCCAGTGTTGTGCACGAATTCGACCGGCAGTGCGTCCATCTGGTTTCGGTACACCGCCGCGGCGACCGGCCGCCTGCTGCTCACTACACGCGGCAGTGACTATGACACAGTGCTGGCGGTGTTCCAGGGAAGCCGCGGATCGCTGACGCGCCTGGCGTGCAACGACGACGTCGATGCGACCTACGCGTCTCGCGTCGATCTTGCAATCACGGCCGGACAAACCTACTACATTGAAATCGTCGATTACCTCGCCACGCGGCCGTCGCAGGCACGCATCAAGCCGACGGCTACGGTGCGCTCGAACCCGCGTGCGCTCTCCGGCGGCCGTCTGGTATTGATGGCGGAGTTCGTTCCGCCTCCGCCGACGCGCACATCGACGCCGACGCGCACCGTCACACCGACGCGTACACTGACGCGCACCGCCACGCCGACGCCGACGGCGACCCCGACGCTGCCTCCCACGACAACGCCGACGGCAACGGCAACTTCTGTGCCGACGGAAACCCCGACTCCGACGGAGACGCCGAAGCCGCTGGAGACTGCTACGGACACACCGACGGAGACACCCGTGCCGCCGACGGAGACGCCCGCGCCGCCGACGGAGACACCCGCGCCGCCGACGGAGACGCCCGTGCCACCGACGGAGACGCCCGTGCCGCCGACGGAGACGCCCGCGGAGAGGGGCTAGGGGCTCTCAGGGGGACATGATTTCGCGTCTACGCCTCACCCCCTGACCCCCTCTCCCCCTTGATTTTGCTTACGTTTTTGTCGAGCAAATGACTGATAAGCGCGCGAAATCTCGGCGAAGAGGGGGAAATTCCCGCCACGCGCCCCCTCTTCGCCGAAATTTCGCGTCGCCAGCAAGAGCGTTGCTCGATCAGAGCCGAAGCGAAATTGAGGGGGAGAGGGGGTCAGGGGGTGAGGCGTAGGCGCATCGCATCTTCTTCTCGGCGATCCCACGTTGTCATGCGACGCCGTACCCCTTTCCCCGCCTAGGTATCCGTCATCCGGAAGTCGTAATGGCGCGGCAGCGGGTGTTCGTGGCGCACGCGTTCACGCAGAGCGTCATCGACGGGGGCGCCGGTTTCCGATGCGATGCGCTGCTCGTGATAGCCGAACCACAGATCGCTGAGCGGGGTGTCGCCTTCACGCAGGTCGTCGACGACGAAATTCGTGTCGAGCACCACTTTCACGCGTTCCAACCTGCCCGCAGCCAGTGCGGCAAGCCCCTCGTACAGCCGGATGCGGCCGATGCTGCGTTCCGTCGCGGGCAGGGCATCGATCAGATCCAGACAGTCCTGAGACTTTCCGGATGACCAGAGCATGCGACATGCCTCGATCGTCAACGTGCGCACCTCGGGCAGCAGTGCGTGCGCGGCTCGATAGAGCTCGCCGTCGTGCGCCTGATGTGCGAGGTTGCGCAGCGCCCAGCCGTTCGATCGAAGTTCGTGCGACCGGTGCCATGCCGCTGCGGCGCCGTCGGCGTCGCCGGCATAGGCGCGCATGACGCCGGCGTGCAGCCATGCGAACCAGTTGTCGCGTTCCGCATTCGCGACGGCCGATTCCATTCGCGCGCGCCATTCCGGCTGCACGACGAACCCGAGCGGCGCGGCGGCCGGATCCGGATTCGGAAAGGCGTCGCTGCGCAGCAGGGACAACCATGCCTGCTGCTGATCGCCGATCGACTCGGCGGGGAATGGTGCGCCCGGCCCGCCGATCGCGGATCGGCCGTCTGCGGCGCGCAGCAGGTTTTCGAGCGCGCCCCAGCCGCTGCCGAGCTGAATCATTTCGCTCGGCGGCGCATCGAGCCAGGCCGCAGCTGCGGCGTGCTCGGCGTCCCAATCGCGGCGTGGTGCGCGGCGCTGCAGGTTCGATTCCACTGCGTCCTGCGCCACCGACCAGTCGTCGCCGTGCACGATCGACGCATCGGCTTCCATCAGGCCATAGCCCTCCAGCCACGACCACGTGGTGCTGCCGGGCATGCGCACGTGTTCGAGCTGCGTGCGCGCCAGTCCGGCCTGGATTTCCAGATACGGATGGCCGCCTGGTGCGAGAAATTCCTGCCAGCGTTGGCCGCCGGAGCCGGTGCCCCACAGGAACAGCTTGCGGCCTTTCAAGCGCTGCGTCGAGGTCTGCACCAGGCCGGCGCCGGCGCGGTCGAGCGCGGTGATCCACGGGCGGCGGCCGGCGTCCACGTCGACATGAAAGAAATAGTCGATCGCCCGCTTGCTGACCGTCGTGTACGTGCGGTCCGTGCCGTCGAAGGCCGGCACCGGCACTACGTCGAGGCGGCCGGTGTAGCCGAAGCGGTACGCCGATTCCGCCGGAACGATCACGCGCTTGCCTTCTTCTTCGGGCACGGCGATGTTCGACCACCAGTACATCGGCGTGTCGTGCGTGTGCGGGTTCACGATGCGCACGTGCACGCGCAGCAGGTCGGCGCCATTCGGAAGATAGGCGTCGATCTGGAACCAGACGCCGCGCATGCGTTCGAATTCCCACATGCGCAGGACCGGCGTGCCGTCGGGCAGCGCCGCGCGCGCGGCGAACAGCGGCGCGCACGTCGTCGGCGTGTGGCCGATGGTGCCGATGTTCCATTCGACGCCGCCGGAGAACCACGCGTTGCGCAGCGCCAGGTTGGCCGGCTGAAACACCGGGTTCACGGTGAGCAGCTCGCGCCCGCTCGGTTTGTGGAACAGCGACCAGAGCCGGCCGCCGATTTCCGGCAGGAACGTGGCGCGGAGAATTTCGTTCTCCAGCACCGCGGCGCGGAACGCACGCGGCGTGCGCTCACGGTCGTAGCCGTTCTGCATGGTGTACGGCAGCACGCCCGGCAGATGGCCGTAGGCGATGTTGTGCCGCATTTCGTCGGGGATGCCGGGCAGCTCGGCGATGGCGTGCAGGTCGCGCGCCGCTTCCAGCTGTGGCAATGGATCTTCGGGGCCGATGCCGGCGGCCGGCATGACGTAGCGTTCGATGCGCAGTTCAGACATGGGGGGAAGTATGGCGCGGCTCGGTTATCTGTGCATCATCGTCGTCGATCGGTCCAGCGCCTTGTGCAGTAGAAGTCGCAGCGCTTCGCGATCGGACGCAGCGCCGTAATGGATGCGCAGGTATTCGATGAGCGGCAAGCCGGGGAACAACGC
>JBIIIA010000419.1:0-3245 GCA_044235195.1 Thermoflexales bacterium | reverse complement strand
GCTGCCGGCCTGCCGCGCGGCGATCGGGCCGGCGAAGCCGCGCGTGCGCGGCGGGCGGATCCTGACCGGCCGCAGCCTGGGCGGGTCGGGCTCGAAGACGAGCGTGCTGGGCGCGTCGACGTCGTATGCGCGTACGACGAGCCCAAAGGGATCGGCGATGGCGATTCGCGCGGCGCGGAAGCGGTATTCGCCGCGCGGCGCGCGCACGTCGTATTCGACGGTGCTGCTTTCGCCCGGGGCCAGCGCCAGCAGCGCGCGGGCGTCGCCGGCGGCGATCGCCATGCCGTCGGGCAGGGCATCGGCGAAGGTGAGGTCGAGGGCGTGCGCGCTCTCGTTGCGAATTTCCAGGCGGACGGTCACCGCTTCGTCGGCGCGCGCGCGCGGGTGGCTGAATGTGCGGGTCAGGGTGACGCGCGGCGTCGTCGGCGTGCGCGCCAGCCCGAACGCCAGGTAGGCGATGAGCGGCAGCGCCATGGCGAGCGGGGCGGCGTTGAGCGTCGCCGCGCCGAAGAGCAGCAGGGCGAAGACCAGCACGAAGAGGACGAGCGCACGGTGGGTCATGGGCGTTTGCGGATGAAACCAGGATTCTTAGAATCCAGGTTTCATGACCGGCACGGGCACGAACTGCAGCAGTTCGGCGATGACGCGGTCGGCTGCTTGCGGAGACGACCACAGATCGGGCTGCAGGATGAAGCGGTGGCCGAGCGCCGGCTTGACGAAGCGCTTGATGTCGTCGGGCAGGACGTAGTCGCGTCCCTGCATGGCGGCCCAGGCGCGTGAGAGCTTGAGCAGCGCCAGCGTGCCGCGCGGGCTGGCGCCGACGGCGACCTGGCGCTGCTGGCGGGTGCGCGCCACCAGGTCGACCATGTAGCGCTCGAGGTCGGGGTCGACGTGCACGTTTTCGACGGCGTCGCGCATGGCCAGCAGGTCGTCGCCGGCGACGATGGGGGTGAGCGCGAATTTCTCGCTGCGCCGCGCGCGGCGGCGATGCAGGATTTCCTGCTCCTCCTCCGGGCTGGGGTAGCCGATCGACATCTTCATGATGAAGCGGTCGAGCTGCGCCTCGGGCAGGGGGAAGGTGCCCTCGTACTCGATCGGGTTTTGCGTGGCGATGACGATGAACGGCTCGTGCAGCGGCATGGTTTCGCCTTCGAGCGTGACCTGGTATTCCTGCATGGCCTCGAGCAGCGCCGACTGGGTGCGGGGCGAGGCGCGGTTGATTTCGTCGGCGAGGATGACGTTGGCGAAGATCGGGCCGGGGCGCAGCACGAAGTCGTTCTTCGCGCGGTCGAAGACGTAGCCGCCGGTGATGTCGGCCGGCAGCAGGTCGGGCGTGAACTGGATGCGGCGGAACTTCATGCCCAGCGCGGTGGCGAAGCTGTTGGCGATGAGCGTTTTGGCCAGGCCGGGGTAATCCTCGAGCAGGACGTGGCCGCCGCTGGTGAGGAAGGCGGCCATCATCATTTCGAGCGCGGTGCGTTTGCCGACGACAGCGCGTTCGACTTCCGAGACGACGGCGGCGCTGATGCGGGCGACTTGTTCGATATTCATGGGTTTTCGGCGTTTTCGGCGCGTTCGAGGAATTCGACGATCTGGGTCAGATCGCGTTCGTAGGTGGTGGACGGCTCCTGCGCGACGGGCAGGCGGAGGAGCCGTCGCAGACGGCGGCGCAGGGATTCCCGATGTTCGGGCGTCGGCGCCTGTTCGAGCAGGATGGCGCGCACGGCCGGCGGCGCGTCGAGCGTGCCGTCGGCGGCGGCGCGCAGCAGTTCGTCGCGGCCGAGGCGTTCGCGGTGTTCGAGCGTCTGCAGCAGCAGGCTGCGCAGCTCGGCGGCGAGCTTTTCGGCGGCGAAGTTGCTGGCGGGGGCGTAGGCGAACTGCACGCGCCAGAAGCGCAGGCGGGAATCGTCGCCGCGTCGCGGTTCGCTCGGCGCGCCGGTGGGCGGTGCCGCGGGCGGGCGGTAGGCCAGGCTGCGCGCGGCGAGGATCGCGGCGAGGATCACCAGCGCGATGAGCAGGGCGCGTTCGGGCACGCTGCGCACGAGCAGGTCGAGGTACCACAGGAGAAAAGTGAGGGGCAGGACGATGACGTCGCGCACGACGTCGCGCAGCAGCCACGTGAGGGCGGCGGTCGTCGCCAGCACGCCGGCGACGGCCAGCAGGCGCAGGCGCAGGTTGCCGTTCGGCAGCGGCGTCATGGGCGCGTCTCCCGCTTGCCGGTTTCGCAGGCGGCCACGATGGCCGAGAGCGCGGTGAGTGCGGCGGCCTGTTCGTCGGCGCCGGCGGGGCGGTTGCCGTAGCGGATGCGTTCGAAGAGTTCGGTCAGGGTGTGCACGGCGTCGCGCGGCAGGCCGGCCTGCGCCAGGCTCTCCTCGAATTCGTGCGGGGTGACGGCGGCGGCGCGCTGGATGCGGCGTTCGCGCTGCACGACGTCGCACATGCTGCGGTAGCAGCGCTGGATGGTTTCCTCGAGCGCGTCGCCGGCCTGCAGGGCGTCGATCGCCTGGCGGGCGTCGTCGGCGATGTCGTCGAGCGCGCTGGGGGGCGGCGGCGGCGGGCGGCGCAGGATCGCAGCGACGACGCCGAGCGCAGCCAGCGCCAGCAGCAGCGCGACGACGATCGTGGCGGTGGTGACGGCTTCTTCGCTGGTGGTGCGGTCGAAGACGGCCTCGGGCGGCGGCGTGCCGGCAGGCGCGACCGTTTCGGGCTGCGCCTGCTGCATCGTCTGGGTCTGGCCCTCGGGCACGCTCGGGGCGAGCGCCTGCAGCGCCTGCAGGAGCAGCGTCAGCAGCGCCACGGCGACGAGGTGGCCGACGAGTCGGCGTCGGCCCTCTTTGGTGAGCAGCGAGATTACGATGTAGACCGGCAGGCCGAGGATGGCCAGCGCCAGCATCGCGCGCAGCACCAGCAGCAGCCAGCCGCCGCCTTCGATGTCGGGGGCGCCGCCCATGCGCAGCCGCGGCAGCGACAGCGAAAACGGCGTGCCGTCGCTCAGCTGCACGCTCGGAGCGAGCATGGCCAGCACGCCGACCAGCGTGAGTGCGGCCAGCAGCAGCACCGAGGACGAAAGGCGGCGCGAACGCATGACGGCGCTGATGTTATCCCGGAATTGGAGGGGACTTTCTCACGCCTCACCCCCTGACCCCCTCTCCCCCTCAATTTCGCTTCGGCTCTGATCGAGCAACGCTCTTGCCGGCGAGGCGCCAAAAAGGGGGACAGGGGGGGCGGGGGGGGGCTTTTCCCCC
>JBIIIA010000417.1:0-3258 GCA_044235195.1 Thermoflexales bacterium | reverse complement strand
CCGGCGTCTGCGCAGTGGATGTGTGTGCGTTGAACGTCGGCGCAAACGTGATCACGGTGACGGTGACGGCCGAGGACGGCGCGACGACGAAGGAGTATGTAGTGACGGTGACGCGTGCGGCGTCGAACGACGCGAACCTGAGCGGGCTGGCGCTGAGCGCCGGGACGCTGACGCCGGGGTTCGCGAGCGGCACGACGAGCTACGCGGCGAGCGTGGCGAACACAGTGAGCAGCGTGACGATTAGCGGGACGAAGAGCCAGGCGAACGCGACGGTGGCGTACGGCGGCTGCGCCGGGACGCCGTCTGTATGTGCGCTGGTGGTCGGCGCAAACGTGATCACGGTGACGGTGACGGCCGAGGACGGCGCGACGACGAAGGAGTATGTAGTGACGGTCACGCGCGCGGCTGCCGCGACGCCGACCGCGACTGCGACGCCGGGCGGCCCGACTGCGACGCCGACCGCGACTGCGACGCCGGGCAGCCCGACCGCGACGCCGACCGCAACTGCGACGCCGGCTGCGCTCACACTGACGGCGCTGTGGCCGAACACCGGGCTGCCGGAGGGCGGGATGCCGGTGGCGCTGCTGGGCAGCGGCTTCGTCCTGGTGACGGAAGTGCGCGTGGACGGCACGGCAGTGGACACGTTCACGGTGACGAGCGCCGAGCGCATCGACTTCACGATGCCCGCTGGAACGAACGGCACGGTGGTGACGATCACGGTGCAGACTGAAGCGGGCAGCCGCGACCTGCCGGATGCATTCCGCTACGAGGCCCTGGCGAGCACCAGCGGCGGCGTGCTTACGCCGACGAACGGGGTGACGCTGACGATCCCCGGGCAGGGGGGCAGCGGTGTGTTCCACTGGACGTATGTGCCGAACACGCCGCCGAGCCCGCCGCCGGGCAGCCTGCTGTTCCACTCGTTCGAGCTGAGCGGGACGCTGGACGGCGCGCCGCTGACGATCTTGACGAACCCGATCACCATCGAAATGATGGTGAACTCCGTGCCGGCGGGCGAGCAGCCTTGGCTGTATGAATGGACGGCTGACGGCGAATCTACGACGGTCGGCGGCCGGCGGTCGGCGATCGGCGGACAGTGGAGCGTCGCCCCCACGCAGACCTACGACCCGGTCGCGGGTCGGGTGACGGCGCGGGTGGTGCGCATGGGGCGCTACGTGGTGATCAGCGGGGTTCTGACGCGCTGGTGGTTCCCGCAGATCTGGCGGATCGGCGCTGAGGCGGGCATGAGGTAGGGGCGATGCAGATGAAATAGGGCTGACGGCAATACACGAAGAGAGATCCCTCCGTCTTGCCCGGCTCGTGCGTGCATAGCCTCACCCCCTGACCCCGGGGCACCGCCCCGGGCACGCGGCGACGCACGAAACGACATCCCCTCGTAAGCCCGAGACGCGTGCGGCGATCTACATCCCGAATCCCCGCAACACGGCGGCGACGACGGCGGTCACGGTGAAGCCGAGCGCCAGCGGCAGCCCGACGGCCACGGCGGTCCATTTCGCACTTTTCGTTTCGCGGTAGATCGTCAGAATCGTTGTTCCGCACGGATTGTGCAGCAGGCTGAACAGCATCAGGCACAGCGCGGTCGAGAACGTCCAGCCGCCGAGCTGAGTGAGCACGGAGTACACCTGCGCGTCGTCGAGTTCGATCAGCACGCCCTGCTGGGCCAGCGTGCTGCGGGCGAAGTTCAGCGTCAGCATGAGGATGCTGGGGATGACGATTTCGTTGGCCGGGATGGCGATGACGTAGGCCAGCAGGATGACGCCGTTGAGGCCGAAGAACAGGCCGAGCGGGTCGAGCAGGCCGATCAGGTGCGCGGCGAGCGAGGCGTCGTTCAGCGACACGTTGCTGATGAGCCAGATGACGGCGCCGGCCGGCGCGGCCATGGTGACGGCGCGCCACAGCACGAGCAGCGTGCGGTCGATGACCGAGCGGTACAGCGTCTGCCAGATCTGCGGCGGCCGGTAGGGCGGCAGTTCGAGGCTGAAGGCGGAGGCTTCGCCCTTCAGCAGGGTGCGCGAGAGCACGCGCGAGACGAGCAGGGTGAACAGGATGCCGAGGAACGCGGTGGTGACCACGCTGAGGGCGGCGACGAGGCTGGCGGCCCACGGCGGGGCGAAGGCGCCGATGAAAATCGTGCCCATGAGGATGAGCGTCGGCCAGCGCCCGTTGCAGATGCTGAAGTTGTTGGTGAGGATGGCGATCAGTCGTTCGCGCGGGCTGTCGATGATGCGGGTGGCGACGACGCCGGCGGCGTTGCAGCCGTAGCCCATCATCATGGTGAGCGCCTGCTTGCCGTGCGCGCCGGCTCGGTGGAACAGCGCGTCCATATTGAAGGCCACGCGCGGCAGGTAGCCGAAGTCCTCGAGCAGGGTGAAGAGCGGGAAGAAGATCGCCATCGGCGGGAGCATGACGCCGATGACCCAGCCTGTCGAGAGGTACACGCCGTCGATGAGCAGGCCGCTCAGCCAGATCGGCGCGCCGAGCCAGGCGGCGGCGGCGTGCAGCCAGCCGTAGACGGTGACGGTCAGGAATTCGCCCAGCAGCGCCGAGGGGACGTTGGCGCCGGCGATCGTCAGCCAGAACACCAGGGTGAACAGCAGCGCCATGAAGACGAAGCCCCAGCGCGGGTGGGTCACCCAGCGGTCGATGGCGCGGTCGAGGTCGAAGCGCCGGGCGGCGCCGTCGCGGGCCACGGCGCGGTCGGCGATGGCGGCGGCGTCGGTGAAGGTGGCCTCGACGATGCGGTCGTGAAATTCCTCGCCGAGGGCGGCGCGGGCGGCGTTGGCCTGCGCGAGGAGTGCATCGATGCGGTGGACGGGCGCGGGTTCGCTCATAGGGCCTCTTCCTGTTTCATGATTTCGTCGGCGGCGACGCTATGGCTGATGCTGCCGAGGGTGCCGGCGCGCACTTCGCGCAGGATGCTCGGGTCGCCGTCGAGCAGGCGCATGGCGACCCAGCGGGAATTCGGGAGGCCGGGGAAGAGGCCGTCGAGCGACGCCTGCACGTCGGCGATGGCGCGTTCGGTGGCGTCGTCCAGCCGGCGGATGCGGTGCGGGCGGCAGACGAAGGCGCCGGTGGCGACGTCGTCGACGGCGGCGAGCAGCTCGGCGACGCCGCGGCCGCGGCGGGCGGCCATCGGGATGACGGGCACGCCCAGGTCGCGCGCCAGGCGGCGTTCGTCGATGGTGAGTCCGTTGCGAGCGGCTTCGTCGATCAGGTTGAGCGCGACGACGACGCGGTCGG
>JBIIIA010000416.1:0-3279 GCA_044235195.1 Thermoflexales bacterium | reverse complement strand
GTCACCTGCATGACCGCGATGGCGCCCAGCGCGTCGCTCAGCGTCGGGGTCAGGATGGCCGATGCGCCGGCGTGCGGCGTGGCATCCGTGTAGACCAGCGTGGAGGAGACGAACGGCGACGGTGCGAAGGACACGGATTGACCGGCGACGGTGGCGACCATGTCGTCCAGTCCGGCCACGCTGCTCGAGGTCGGATCGCTGGCCACATTCAGAACGATGTGGGTGATCTTTGTGGTCGTCGCAGCCGGATCGGCCGTCCAGCTCATCGATGCGCCCATGTCGCAGTCGGTTACCTCCGTGAGATAGACCGTGTCGGAATACCAGCCGGCCTCCGCCTGCGCCAGTGCGCAGTAATAGTCATCCTCACTTGTGGCGAGGTCGATGTTGGCGGTGGTTCCGGTGATGTATGCGCCGGGGACGGCCGTCGTTTCGTAGTTGAGCGTGTGATTTTCGATCCACTCGTCCATCTCGTAGTAATCGCCGGCTGCGAACCCATCCCATGTGGCATTTTCCAGCAGCCCGGTGGTGTTGGTGTAGATGCCTTTGGCGCCGAAGCCGATGCGCACGGGGCCGTCCGGCGTCATGATGACGAAATCGGGTTCTCCGGGTGTGCCGAGCATGGCCATCATGTCGTTGGTACGATCCCAGACATCCTCATCCAGGCGCGTGCGCAGTTTGAGCGGGCCGAGGCCGGCCGTATCCGTGAACGTGACAGTGACGTAGTACTCCTGGCTGTACGGTTCGATCGATCCGACGGAGCTCCACTGGATGGCGCGCCCGGTCGTGCCCGACGTCAGCGTGCCGGAGGCGAAAATCAGATTCGGGCCGATCAGCGTCGGGTCGGTCGTGACATTGGACTGGGCCAAGATCGTCGGTGTCACGGCATTGCCGGTATCGATGTACGCGTAGTAGCTGCTGATGAACTGGTTGTTAGGCAACAGCATGCCATTGCGATCGCGGTAGGTGTTTGTTGTATCGTATGAAGCGCTTAGATCCTTATACGGATTCCTCAATTCGAACGATCCCGGCGAATCCGGAAGGATCATGTTCGTGACCATGGGTACGTTGAAGGATACGGAATCAAAGTAGCTTCCGTACGGGGTGGTCACCGCCAGGGTGTGCGTCAGCGTGTCGAAGTCCGCGACGGGGAGGAGCAGGCGGAGCAGACCAGCCGATCGGAAGGGAACCGGTGCGCCGTCGAGCACAACTTCCGTGGCCATGCCCATATAGGGGCCGGTCAGCACGAAATACTTGCCGTCTGGAAACCAGGCATGGTGAAACTCGGGCGAGCTGTCGCTGAAAGATTCTACGGTGAAGTCGGTCGTCGAGGTGGCGACGCCGTTCGGCGCAATGATCACGAGCGGGCCATTGACCGCATCCGGCGGATTCATGACCGGCACGATGGTGTTCCAGCAGCCGTAGCCTCTGTTCTGCTCCCATTGATAGAGGCTGGCCGGATATTGGCCGTTGAAAAGCACCTGCGTCGCCGAGATCAGATCCGAGCCGCAAATGTACATTTCCTCGTCTCCGTCCCCGATCGGTGCATTATCGGAAAATCTGGTGATGACGGGGGTGGCCATGATGGAAGCCGGCGCGGCGACGGCGTCCGGCCGGAGGGCTGGCGGTTGTGATCGAAGAATCCGTGCGTCCGGGGCGGTTCGGGCCGGTTTGGCCGGCGGCGGATTGCCCTGCGATGCCGCGGCATGCGGGACGGCGAGGGACGCGCCGACGAGCAGCGCGGTGAAAAGATGTCGAATCAGGTGAAATTGGTTGAGTCGCTGCATGTATTGAGCTTCCTTGGAAACGGGAATTTCCGAGCAGCGATGTTTGTACGTCATGTGGTGGTGTATGAGTTAGGGTACTTGTGGTGAATCTTTTCGTGTGGGGCTGCGTTACACTCGCACGCACGTCATGCGCAAGGCACTCCCCAATGCTCGGATTCGGTTGATCGAACGCACGCGTTTGCTGCGCATGCTCGCGGAGTGGCGCAGCCTGCGTCTGATCCGTGTGACGGCGCCGGCAGGCTTCGGCAAGACGACGCTGGCGGCGATGTGGCTGCAGCGGCTGGGGGACGAGCCGATCGTGGCGTGGGTGACGCTGGACGCCGAGGACGATTCACCGGACGTGCTGCTGCAGCATATCGAAGAGTCGCTGCAGCCGGGGCTGCCGGCGCTGGCGGCGATATCGGCGCTGGAAAGGGCCGGCCGCATGACGGCCGAGCAGTCGGTGCGGCAGCTGTGCGCGGAGGCGGCGGCGGTGGGGCGGGAAATCATCGTGGTGCTGGACGACTGCCACCTGCTGCGCACGGCGGACGCGCACGCCGTGCTGCAGCATCTGTTCGACTTTGCTCCTCCGAATCTGCATCTCGTGCTGTTGTCCCGTGAGCTGGCATCGCTGGACGTGGGGCGCGGCCGGCTGCTGGGAAAGGTGCTGGACATCACGGCGGCCGAGATGAGCCTGGATCACGAAGAATTCACTGCGTTCGTGCCGGGCAGCGCGATCGAGGGGCTGGGCGCGGAGGACCTGGCCGCCGTCGAACGACGTGTGGAAGGATGGATCGCCGGCCTGCAGATGCTGACGATGACGCGGCATGCCGGCATGCCCCCGTCCGACGTCCTGTGGCAGTCCGGAATCGTGGCCGAATTCATTGAGCACGAAGTGTTTTTGCGTCTGCGCCCGGATCTGCGTGCGCTTCTGATCGACACGGCGCTGCTGCCGTGGTTGACGTCCGAATCGGCCGCGGCGGTGAGCGGGCTGGACGAGGCATACTGCGCCCGGCTGCTGTCCACGATCGCGGATGCGAATGCGTTCGTCATTCCGCTGGCGGCATCGACGGCGGTGTATCGCGTTCATCCGCTGTTTCGTGAATTTCTGCTGCGCCGGCTGCAGGAGGAGCGCACGGCCGAGCAGCAGCGGGCGCTGCGGCTGCGTGCGGCGGCGTGGCTGGGTGCGCACGGCGAAGTCGACGCGGCGCTGACGCTATTGCAGCCGATCGGGGCGTGGGACGAGGCGGCGGCGATCGTGGCGGCGGTCAGCCGGTCGGCGATTCTGCGGATGGACTTGTCGTCGCTGCGGCGCTGGCTGGCGCGCCTGCCGGCGGAGATCGTGGCTGGGACGCCGCAGCTGGCGGTGGATGCGGCGTGGGCGGCGTTTCTCAGCGACGCGGCGGATATGCGCGCGCCGGTGACGCGCGCGCAGCAGACGCTCGCCGCCGCTGCGGCGGGCATCGAGGTGGACGAGCTGCGCGCCGAGCTGTGCGCCGTCGAAACCGTGTGTGAT
>JBIIIA010000415.1:0-3280 GCA_044235195.1 Thermoflexales bacterium | reverse complement strand
GGCTTCTTCGAAAGCAAGCGCACCGGCACCGACGATCGGCGCATGAATGGACAGCGCGGCCGGGCGCACGAGGATGGCGGCCGGCCCGGGCATCGGGTTGGCGCGGATCGTCGCCAGCAGCGGACCCCACCACAGCTCGCCGATCTGCGGCACGCCGCCGCCGATGATCAACGCCTCGGGATCGAGGGTGTTCAGCAGGCCGTTCAGCGCCAGGCCGAGGATCACCGCGCCCTCGCGCAGCGCCTGCACCGCATTTGCATCGCCCGCCTGCGCGCGCGCCGCCGCCGTGCGCAGGTCGACCGCGTCGCCCGTCAGCGACCGATAGCGCGCGGCGATCGCCGGCCCCGACGCGTACGATTCGACCTGGCCGACCAGTGGCGCCGGGTTCGCCTGCGCGGCCGCGGCGTCCACCAGCAGCGTGCCGAGCTCGCCGGCCGTGCTCGTCGCGCCGCGCCGCAGCCGACCGTCCAACACCAGCGCTCCGCCGATGCCGGTGCCCACCGCCACGAACAGCACATCGCGCAGCCCGCGCCCGGCGCCGAAGCGCTGCTCCGCCAGCGCCAGCACGTTGACATCGTTGTCGACCACGACCGGCATCGCCAGCCGCTGCGACAGCTCCTGCGCGATTTCGGTCCCGGCCCAGCCCTTCATCGTCGGCGACGCGTAGCGCACGCGACCGCGGGCGTGATCGATCTGCCCCGCCGCGCCGACGCCGCAGGCCGCCACGCGAATGCCGTCGTTCTCCGCCGCCGCACGCACCCGCTCGGCCACGGCGGCCGCCGTCGCCAGAATCGCGGCGCTGCCCTCCTGCGCCGGAGTCGGCGCCGTAGTCTCGAAACGCACACCGCCGTCCCGATCCACCAGCCCGCCGGCGATTTTCGTCCCCCCGATGTCGATCCCGATCACATAGTGCATGTCCATAGCAGCGACGGCCAGTATACTGGTCTATACCAGATGTCACAAAATCCACCGTCCTATCTGTTCGTCGGCGCACGGCTGCACGTTGCCCCCGGTCGTTCCGAACGTGGGTGGCTGTCGACGCGGGGTGCGCAGATCGTCGCCCTCGGCGTCGGGGAACCGCGCGACATTCCGACCGACGCCATGGTCATCGACGCTCGCGGCGGGCATCTGCTGCCCGGGTTCATCGACGTCCACGTGCACGGCGCGGTCGACGCCGACACGATGGACGCCGACCCGCGCGCGCTGCCGCGCATGGCGCGCTTCTTCGCGCGCCACGGCGTGACCGGGTTTCTGGCGACCACGTGGTCGGCGTCGCACGACGACACGCTGCGCGCGCTGCAGCGCATCGCTGATGCAGCGATGCCGGCGGACGGGGCGCAGCTCCTCGGTGCGCACCTCGAAGGGCCGTATCTCAATCAGAAATATTGCGGGGCGCAGGATCCGCGCGTCATCCGCCGCGCCGCGCGCGCCGAGTTCGAAGAATATCTGGACGTCGGCGTCATCCGCCTGCTGTCGCTGGCGCCCGAGTACGAAGACAACCTGGCGCTGCTGGACGAATGCATGCGCCGCGGCATCGCCGTTTCGCTGGCGCACAGCGGAGCGACCTACGACCAGGCGCGCCGGGCCATCGCGCGCGGCCTGCGCCATTCCACGCACACGTTCAACGCGATGTCGGCGTTCAGCCATCGGGAGCCCGGCGCCGTCGGTGCGCTGCTCACGTCGCCGCAGGTCGTATGCGAACTGATCGCCGACGGCATCCACGTGCACCCGGCGGCGATGCGACTGCTGGCACAAGCCGTCGGCCCCGAACGCATCGTGCTCGTGTCGGACGCCATGCGCGCCGCCGGCATGCCGGACGGAGACTACCCCGTGGACGAGCGCGTCATCACCGTGCGCGACGGGCGCGCCGTGCTGCCGGACGGCACGCTGGCCGGTTCGGTGCTGACCATGGACGCGGCGCTGCGCAACTACATGGCCGCGGCCGACCTGCCGCTCGAGCGGGCGTGGCCGGCGACCAGCCTCAATGCTGCGCGCGACCTCGGCATCGCCGGCCGCAAGGGATCGCTCGCCGCCGGCATGGACGCCGATCTCGTGCTGCTCGACGAAGCATTTCATGTGACTATGACGATGGCGCAAGGCGCCGTCGCGTACTCCACCACTTCCTCCGAAGCACAGCCCTGATCATGAACTCCACATCCGTACTCCACTCCGAAATCCTGGCGCAGCCCGACGTCGTGCAGAATCTGTTGCACGCCGAATCTGCACACATCGCCAATATCGCCCGCGCCGTGGCCATCCGAGATCCGCGCTACGTCGTGATCGCCGCGCGCGGCACCTCCGACAACGCCGCGCGCTACGGGCAATACATCTTCGGCGCGCACAATCGACTGACGACCGCGCTCGCCGCGCCGTCGCTGTACAGCCGCTTCGAGGCCGCGCCGCGCGTCGACGGTGCGCTGGTCATCGGCATTTCGCAGTCGGGGCAATCGCCCGACATCGTGCAAGTGCTGGCCGACGCCCGACGCCAGGGAGCGCCGACCATCGCCGTGACGAACGACACGCAGTCGCCGCTCGCGCTGGCGGCCGAACACGTGATCGCGCTGCACGCCGGCGCCGAGCGCAGCGTCGCCGCCACCAAGACGTACACGGCGCAGCTGACCGCCCTGGCGCTGCTCTCCGCGCACCTCGCCGAAGACGCCGGGCGCGTCGCCGCGCTCGGTGCGCTGCCGGCGGCCATGCGCCGCGCGCTCACGTCCGAGGTGCAGGCGCAGGCCGCCGCCGCCGCCATCCACGACGCCGCGCGCTGCGTCGTGCTCGGGCGTGGATTCCACTACGCCACCGCCTTCGAAACTGCGCTCAAGATCAAGGAACTGACCTACCTGCTCGCCGAGCCGTATTCGACCGCCGACTTCGCCCACGGGCCGATCGCCATGATCGAGCCCGGGTTCCCGGTGATCATGATCGCCGCCGGCCCCACCCTGCGCCCGGAGAGCGACGAACTGCGCGCTTCGCTGGCGGCGCTCGGCGCGCGCGTGGTCGTCCTCGGCGACGCGCACAACCCGCCGCGAGCGGGCGAGCACTACCTCCCGCTGCCCGACGAACTACCCGAATGGCTGGGCCCGATCGCCGCCATACTGCCGGGCCAGCTGCTGGCCTTCCACCTCGCGCACGCCCGCGGCGCGGACCCGGACCGGCCGCGCACCATCCGCAAAGTCACGCTGACGAAATAGGCGTTCCTGACGCCGCCTGACCGCCTTCGAAACGACGGGAATGTACCCGGCGTCTTAGAAGCCGGGTACATTTCCGTCGGTTCGAAGGT
>JBIIIA010000414.1:0-3285 GCA_044235195.1 Thermoflexales bacterium | reverse complement strand
CTGGTGAATGTGGTCGCACTCGGCAACCAGGCGGCGAACTCGGGCGGCGCGCTGTTCCACACCGGTTCCGGCACGAGCGTGCCGCAATTGACGAACGTGACGTTGTTCGGCAACCGCGCGTTGTTCGGCAGCGCCGTGTACAACGCGGGCGTGTTGTCCGGCGTGGCGCGCGCCGTGCTGACGAATACGCTGATCTGGGGCAACATTCCGCCGACGCGCACGATCGGCGTCTCCGGCAGCGGCGGTGGCATGAGCGTGACGTCCAGCCTGGTGCAGGGCGGCTTCACCGGGACGAACGTGATGGATGCGAATCCGCTGTTCGTGAACGCTGCGGCCGGCGATCTGCGGCTGCTGCCGGGCAGCCCGGCCCTCGATGCCGGAACGAACGTCGGCGCGCCGACGCGCGACGTCCGCGACTTCTCACGGCCGGCGAACGGTGTGGCCGATATCGGCGCGTACGAAATGTACGTGTTCAGTATGACGATCGGGCGGCCGCAGACGACGACGGTCGGCACGTCGTTCGCTGTGCTGGTGGTGACCGTGACGAACAACGGCGGCGAGCCGGTCGGGCCGGGCGGCGTGGTGACGTTCACGCCGCCGGCGAGCGGGCCGGGGCTGAACACACGAACGCCGTTTACGCGAACGACGAACGCGGCCGGCGTGGCCACGGCGCCGGCCACGGCGAACGGGGTGGCCGGCAGCTATGTCGTGACGGTGACGGTGCGCGGCGTGCCGGGCGTGCTGCGCTATGCGTTGACGAATCGGGCGACGGCGAAGGGAAGACCGCCGACGGCCGACGGACAACCGACGACGGACAACCGACGACAGAAAGGTAAAGAACATCCGTCCGCCGTCTTGAACTAATCGTCGTCCGTCGTCTGCGGTCTGTCGTCCCCTCGACGTCGTCTCAGAAAAACCACCAGCTCGCTCCGCAGGGCGAATGCGGCGGCGAAGTAGACGAGCGCTGCTGCGATGAGCGCGGCGAGCGTGGCGAGCGCGCCGCCGCCGAGCGCGCGTAGAACCGCGAGCGCGGCGAGCGCCATCGCCGTCGCTGCGGCAAGGCTGCGCAGCATTTCCACGAGCGCGCCGCGCAGATGCAGCCCGGGCGTGCGCCGCGCCAGCAGCGCGAACAGCACCGCGGTTTCGAGCGTGGTGGCGATCGAGTTCGCCGCCGCCAGCGCGACGAACGGCATGTCCGTCCAGCGCGACGCGAGCGGCAGCAGCGTCAGGCTCAGCACGATGTTCAACGCCACACTCGCCACGCCCAGCAGCATCGGCGGCCGGTTGTCCTTCAGCGCATAGAACGCGCGCGTGACCAGTTCGAGCACGCAGTGGCCGACGAGGCCGAGGCCGCTCATCGCCAGCGCTGCGCCGACTGCGCGCGTCGCCTGCGCGTCGAATCGGCCGCGCTGGAAGAGCAGCGCCACGATCGGTTCGCCCAGCACGAGCAGCCCGACCGTGGCCGGCACTGCCAATGCGATGACGACGTTCGTCGCGCGCGAGAGTGTGCGCGCGAATTCGGCGCGTTCGCCGCGCGCGGCGTGCGCGCTGATCGTCGGAAACAACGCCGCGCCGATGGCCTGCGCGATGACGGCCTGCGGCAGGATCATCGTGGCGAACGCGCTGTTCAGCGCCGAGACCGCGCCGGCGCTCACGCGCGACGCCAGGTTGTCGCGCACGATGTTGTTCACGTAGACTGCGCCGGATCCGATCATGCGCAGCGGCATCGCGCGCAGGATGTAGCGAATGTCTTCTCCGATGTCGGCGTCGGACCGCGCGCCGCGCAGCGCTTTCCATGCGCCCGGCAATTGCACGACGAGGTGCCCGACCGCGCCGAGCACCACGCCCCACGCCAGGCCGTGCGCGCCGAACGTCGTCGCCAGCAGCGCCGCGCCGACGATCTGGCCGCCGTTGTAGAGCACTGGCGCGATCGCCGGCGCGAGAAAATTTCCGTTCGACTGCAGCAGGCCCATGAACAGTCCGCTCACCGAGAAGATCAGCGTGCTCAACAGCATGATGCGCATCAGCTCGGTCGTCAGCGCGCGCGCCGCCGGCGGCAGCCCGGGTGCGACGAAGGCGTCGATCAGCAGCGGGGTGGCGAGGGCGGCCAGCGCAGCGACTGCCCCGATGACGGCGGCGGTGAGCGTCGTGACGCGGCGCGCCAGCATGCGCGCGGCGTCGCCGTCCTGCGCAGCGAGGCGGCCGGTGTACGTCGGGATGAATGCGGAAGCCAGCGCGCCGCCGGCCAGTAGGTTGAAGAGCAGATCGGGGATGTTGAATGCCAGGCGGAAGGCATCCTGTTCGAAGCCGGCGCCGAAGCGCGCGTTGATGATCGCCCGCGCGACGAAGCCGGCGATGTTGCTGACGACGTACGAGGCGGCGATGATCAGGGCGGAACCGGCGAGCGAGCGGCGCATGGCGCGTGATTATCGCTGTGGGGAAAGTCAGAGTAGAAAGTCAGAGTAGAGAGTAAAGACCAGCTCCAGCGCTTTGAATGCCAGGAAAAGACCGCAGGCAAGGTTGATGAGGCGGTACGTCGTCTGAGTGAGAAAGCGGCGGCCGTATCCGGCCAGCAGCGAGATGACGACGGCGTAGACGATCGTGGCGGCGATGAAGGCGGTGAAGAATCCGACGATGTCCAGCGTCGTCGGCTGTGCGCCGAGCTGAGCCAGGCTGCCGGCGCCGAGGCCGAGCCAGAACGGCACGGCGAACGGATTGGCCAGCGCGAGCAGCAGCCCGGTGCGCAGCGAGCTGCGCTGTCCGTCGCTGCGCGCCACGGGGGCGACGCCGCGCCATGCATCGCGCAGCGCGGAGAAGGACAGCCATGCCATCAGCAGCGCGCCGAGCACGCCGAGCGTGATGCGCGCGACCGCGTTCTGCACGAGGAAGGCCGCTCCGACGAGCGCAACCACCGCCCAGACCAGATCGCCGATCACCGAGCCGATCTGCACGCGCCACGCCGTGCGCGCTGCGTTGCGCTGGTCAGTTTCCTGCGCGCTGCGCCGCAGCGTCTCGGCGAACACGGCACCCGGCGGTGCGCAGTACGCCAGGCCGAGGAGGAATGCGGAGAGGAGGAGTGACATCGGATGGGGGATGGGGGATGGGGGATGGGGGATGGGGGATGGGGGATGGGGGATGGGGGATGGGGGATGGGAAATTTTGCTACTCTCTACTCTCTACTTTCTACTCTGAACTTCGTGATGCGCTCGATGAGTGAAATCGGCATCGGACGATCGAGCGGGAAGCGGATCGCTCCCTTGCTGCATTCGAAAGCGGCGAGCTCTT
>JBIIIA010000413.1:0-3296 GCA_044235195.1 Thermoflexales bacterium | reverse complement strand
TCGAGCGAGGAGCCGGTGTGCGGGACGATTTTGAACGAGGATGATTTGTCGCAGAAAGAGCTGCTGTGGACGAGCGACAAGACGTACGTCGTCACGTGCGACATCAATGTGGCGGACGGCTACACACTGACGATTCAGCCTGGAACGCGCGTGCAGTTTGCCGGGAATTACACGTTCACGGTGAACGGGACGCTGATCGCGGATGGGACGGAGGAGGGGTGGATTGATTTTCGTAGCGAAAATATCTGGGGCGGTATCTTGTTTTCTGCGCTGTCTCCACCAGCATTGATGACTATCAACGGTGACTACGCTAGTGGAAGCATTCTTAGGCACGTCAGAATTCAGAACGCAGAAATCGCCGTGGCATGCAACAGCACTTCACCGTACTTATCAAATCTGTCCAGTGACGATGGCGATGTGCGCTGCACCCCTGCCTCTGGTTCGGCACTTCACCTGCTATCAAGCGACATTGGCGGAAACCTCACTGTCAACGGTGATGGAAAAATCATGTCCAGCACGGTACAAGGCTTTGTTGGAATCTATGGAAGGGCACATCTCAACGCCACGGAAGCAGATAGGATTCATGTAGGATCAAATTCCGAGCTGTCAAAGGTGTTCGTGAAATATGGAACACTCGTCGCTGGTGACCATCTATACATCGAATCCAGTCGACTCATTACCGATGCCGATGATGGTACCGAGTATCCAGCACAGCCAATTTCTGGTGCAGGCGGCATGCTGCGCGTCACTGCAAATCCTATATTCATGGGAGGGACTGCCTACGCAACGTGGAATATTCCGAATTTCAGTGAGGGCTGGTTCGATAGAGACGACGGGAACGGCTTCGTGGGGCCCATTGCAGCAGCGATGACGGTAGAGGTGCCCGATGTTCGCTCAGATCGAAATCTGCAATTGAAATGGATCGACGTAAACGGCGTTGAGCACGGCGATGCGCTTGTGCTGAAAGTGAAAGGCCACGCGCCACCCCTCGGCATCGTTGCTGGTACTGGTGCGTTTATTACAAACACACAACTTGATGGTGTTGGCATTAGAGTCTCTGGAAACGCCACCATAGTCGGATCAAGTGTGGTAATTGACGCTGACTCCGTCGGACAAGCGACAGCGACAACGGGCCCACTGGGCGTTCTTCGTGTATCGGCTAACCCAGCAATGAATGACAGCACCATATACGCTTCTTGGAGAATCAGAAATTTTGCCGCTGGTACATTCGACAGTGGTGATGGAAATGGATTTCGAGGCCCGATCGCGGGTCAAATATCTGTAGACGTACCAAACATCACGTCGACACGTTACCTACAGCTGAAATGGATCGATACCTTCGGGATTGAATACCTCGATACCATTGCGGTATATGTTTTCGGACAGACCCAACAGCGTGGAATTGTCACCGGCGGGTCGAGCCGAGTTATTGATAGTTTCGTGAGACATGGCGGCGTGATCGTCGGATCACTTTCGACGATCAGCGGCAACTCCATCACCGCCTCCCCCGGCCCAGCGCTCACCGCCGGCGCGAACGTCACTGTCGTCGGCAACCGCTTCGTCGACGGTGACGCTGGCATCGTCGCTTCGAGTGGCTTCTTCTCCGGCAACCTGATTGCCAACAACGCCGGCGACGGCATCCAGTTCGGTGCGGCAACTGTGATCAGCAACACCATCGTGGGCAACCGCGGCGTGGCGATGCGCGCGCGGGGCGGCGCACCGTTGCAAATCGCCGGCAACAACCTGGAAGGCAACAAGGGCAGCTTCGATCTCTACCTCGATATGCCCAACAGCATCACCGTCACGGCGACGAACAACTGGTGGGGCGTCACGTCGACGACCGCCATCCGCAGCCGCGTCTTCGACTGGCGGCGCGATTCGACGAAGGCGCTGGCCGTGTTCTCACCGACGCTGACCGGGCCGGTGCTCGATGCGCCGGCCTATGTGCGCCGCGTCGCGGCAAGCCCGGACACCGTCGGCATCGAGCCGGTGACGTTCTCCGTCGAGCTCAGCAAGGATATGCTGCCGGAGCCGCTGCCGCTGCTCACCGTCGCGGGACCGGGCTACGCAGAGACGATCACCGGCACATGGACGACGTCGACGACCGCGTCGTTCGCCACAGAGGTCACGTCTTTGTGGCCACGTGGCCGATACACGGCGACGGTCTCCTCCGCCGTCGGTACGGACGGCATCGAGATCGCTCCGAACTCCGACTACTCGTTCACCGTCGACTACGCCGGCTCGGTGACGGATCAGTCGCCGCCGACCACGCCGCAGGTGACGGCCCGCGCCGACGGCAGCCTGTCGCAGCTGACGCTGCGCTGGGTGACGTCGGATGCGGAATCGGCGGTCACGACGTTGCGCTATGCGGTCGGCACGACGCCGGGCGGCACCGACGTGGTGAACTGGACCACGGTTGCGGCGCCGTCCGCGCGCGCTGATGCGAATGCGTTTACGATCGTGCGCCGCGGGCTGCGCCTGTTGCCCGGACAGGTGTACTTCGTCAGCGCACAGGCGCGCAACGCCAGTGGGCTGTGGTCTGCGTCGGGGCTGAGCAACCCGGTGGGTGGTGTGGATATCTACGTGCCGTTTGCCCGGCGTTGAGCTTCACCCTTTTCGTGTAGCTGTCGATGCACCAACTTCCACCCTCACCCCTGCCGCCTCGGCCACGGCGGCGAAGCCGCGGGTGCGAAGGGCTTCCATCTCGCGACGGATGCCCTTCGCCTCGCACCACGCCCACCGCGACGCCCAGTCGTTCATGCGAATGACGGGCGGCGCTTCGCCAGCTCGCGGCGTCTCGATGCCGCTGTTGTGGGCAATCTCGAATTGTCGACGGCGTAACACGAAGAGAGATCCCTCCGTCTTGCCCTGGCTCGTTCAGCGCGGCGTTCGCACGGACGGGGCAAGACGTTCGGGAAGACGCCCCGGGAGAGGGAAGGGAATCGCTGACGCAATTGCGTACCCTCCGAGGCCGTCTTCCCGAACGCTTTGCCGGCTTGAACGTACCGATCTCCGGGCGTATTTGGCAAAGCGGAGGGATCTCTCTGCTGGCTGAACGATTCGCCCCAAATGGCGGATGCACCCGACGACAGACGGCGGACCGCCCGTCGTCCGGGGGTGCCACAGATTTTTGTAAAGCAACGTCAGCCTCTCGCTGCACTCGGGATGATGCCCGGCGGCGCAGCAGGCACAGAGACCTCGCCGATCCGCTTTCTCCTGACTCGTCGCCTACGCCTCACCCCCTGACCCCCTCTCCCCCTCGATTTCGCTGACGTATTTATCGAGCAAAGTACTGG
>JBIIIA010000084.1:0-10770 GCA_044235195.1 Thermoflexales bacterium | reverse complement strand
GCGCAGGACGCGGAGATCGCCGCGGACGGCGAAGTGTTCTATCGCAACGGACAGTTCACGCTTTGAAAAAATAATCGGTCGACCAATTCATGGACTGGACGTTTCTTCTCCTCCTCGCAACGGCATTCATCGCCGGTGCGATCAACGCGGTGGCCGGCGGCGGCACGCTGTTTTCGTTCACGGCGCTCGGCCTCAACATGAACCTGCAGCACGCCAACGCCACGAACTCGGCGCTGCTGACGCCGGCGTCGATCACCAGCGGGCTGGCGTTTTTCGGCGAGCTGCGCCGGCACTGGCGGCGCTTCGCGATTCTGGCGCTGCCGTCGGCGGCGGGAGCTTGGGCTGGCGCGGTTTTTCTCGTCAGCACCAGCGAAGATCTTTTTCGGCGCGTGGTGCCGTTTCTGATTTTGTTCGCGGTGCTGCTGTTCGCGTTCAAGGATCGGCTGATGATTCTGGTGCGGCGCGCGCGGCCGCAGGGGAGTGACGCGCAGCATGAGCGCATCGGGCTCGGCGGCTGGGTGTGGGGCGTGGCGTTCCAATTCGTGGTGGCGTTCTACGGCGGCTACTTCGGCGCCGGCATCGGCATCCTGATGATCTCGTCGTTCAGCCTGATGGGCATGCGCGACATGCACGAGATGAACGCGTTGAAGAATCCGCTGGCGTTCCTGATGAACGGCGCGGCGGCGCTGAAGTACGCGCTCGGCGGGCTGGTGCAGTGGGAATATGCGCTGCCGATGGCGGTGTGCGCCATCGTCGGCGGGTTGATCTCGGCGCGCGCCTCACGCCGCATCAACCAGACGTACCTGCGGCGTTTCGTGATCGTGTACGGCGCGATCGTCTCGGTCTACATGTTCGGCCGCTTCTGGCTGGGATGGTTCTCATGAGCAGGCGCAGTGAGGCCGAGGCTTCGGAAATCGCGGACGCGCAGGCGAGCGCGGCGGCGTGGGCGACGCAGCTGCTCGGGCTGGCGGGCGAGGCGTTCGGCCTCGGCGTGGCGCAGGTGCAGGCTGCGGTGGGCGAGGGCGAATCGCTGCGGCCGACGGTGCTGCTGCGCGGCCTCGACGGCGCGCCGCTGCTCGCCGTCGACGTGTTCGGCGTCGATCCGCCCGCGGCGCTGCGCGCTGAACGCAGGCGGCTGTTCGCCGAAGCCGGCGTGGTCGAGTATTGGCAGATCGCACAGAAGCCGCAGCGCGCACGCTTCTTCCAGCGCAGCGCGCAGGGCCGCTTCGACGAAATTCCCCACGACCGGGCCGGCGTGCATTACACGATGCTCGCCGAGGAGTTCGCGTTTCCTGCGGAATGGGTGCACGAATGGCCGGGGCTGTTCTTCATGCTGCACACGTGGGGGCTGGTGGACGGAGAGGAAGAATAGAGAACCAGAGAACTGGAGAGATACGTCGTCGGAAAAATAGTACACTTCCGTGCGCGACGAGGTGACCCACCATGATTACAGAGAGACAGATCGAGCAGGCGTACGCAGAGTTGCACGGCGCATACGGCGGTGCCAGGCAGAACTATTTCGGATTGCTGCATCTGGAACGCGAGCACGGCGTCCCGCGCGCGCGGGCGCTGAATCAGATCGCGCTCGGCGCGCCCGACATCGGCCTGGATGGATTTCACTTCGACGAACTGCGTCGCAATTTGTACTTGTTTCAGTTCAAATGGACGGAGGCGTACACGTCGTTCAAGGGCTCGCTGCAGAAGCTGATCGACGAAGGCGTCGAGAGCGTGTTCGGCTCGAACGCCGAAACGCGCCATCCGCTCGTCACGCAGCTGCGCAGCTGCCTCTATGAAAATCGCATGCTGATCGATCAGGTGTGCTTTCGCTTCGTGTTCACCGGCGACGCCGAGGAAGCCGAGCGCAGCAAGGTGCTCGAGAAGCTGCGCGAGGATCTGGAAAACAAGAAGCACGTCGTCGATCGCTTTTTCGGTGACCGCAAGGTCGGCTTCGTCGTCGAATTTCGTTCGGCCAGCGGGCGCGTCGGTGCGGTGCGTGCGCCGCATCAGGTGACGTCCTTCGATCTCGCGACGAGCGACGTGCTGCACGTCGACGGACCGGCCGGCGAACAGATGCACGTCGGGCTGATCCGGCTGGCCGACCTCGAGTCGATGTATCGTGCGCTCGGGCAGCGCTTCTTCGACAGCAACATTCGCTACGGGCTGGGGGAGAACGTGTCGGTCAATCGCGCCATCGCGGCGACGCTGAAGCAGATCGTGCTCGACGGCGCCGAGCAGCCGGAGTCGTTCGCGTTCAACCACAACGGCATCACGCTGTTCTGCGAAGACTTCGAGATGCAGGAAGGATCGTGCCGCCTGCGCGCGCCGCGCCTGCTGAACGGCGCGCAGACGGTGACCACTGCGGTCGGCTTCCTCGAGAAGCACAAGGATTCGGCGAAGCTCGAAGCGGGCATGGATGCGTATCGACGCATCCGCGTGATGTGCAAGATCATCACGCGCTCCGAGCCGAAGTTCGTCACGCGCGTGACGATCAACAACAACCGCCAGAATCCGGTCGAGCCGTGGAACCTGCATGCGAACGATCTGATCCAGCTCGAGCTGCAGGACAAGTTTCGCGTGGATCTCGGCATGTATTACGAGCGCCAGGAAAATGCGTTCGATCAGCTCAGCGCCGATCAGCTCGACGAGCTGATGCTGAGCGAGGACACGAAGGCCATCAAGCTGCTCAAGCTGACGCAGACGTATCTGATCACCGACGGGCAGATCGCGCGCATGTCGGAGATGCGCAAGGTGTTCGAGGAAGACCGCGTCTACGATCAGGTGTTTCGTTCGTCACGGCTGAAAGCGGATTCGCGCTACGTGGTGCTGTGCTACAAGATTCAGTTCAACCTGCGCAAGTACGTGCAGGACATCGAGCAGAAGGGCCAGGCGAAATACGCGTTCGTGTCGCGCGCGCGGAATCTGCTGTGGGCGCTGCTGTGCCAGGCGGTGCTGAACCTCGAAGATCTGGAGGCGTTCGCCGAGCAGCATGGACGCAGCCTGGTGGTGTCGGCGGATTTCAAGGATCGCATCTCGGCGCTGGCGACGACGCGCGTGCGTGTGCTGTTCGCCGAGCTGCTGCAGGATTCGGAGTTCGCCGGGAAGGTGCAGGAGGGCTCGTTCGGTTTTCTGCGCTCCGACAAAACCTTCGAGCGCTGCATGCAGATGGCCTGGCAGAACTGGAGCTGGGCGCATCGCAAGCTGGTGTGAACTCCGGCTGTGCATGCCGAGGCAGCGCAAACAACTTACATTCGAAGGCTGAAGTCGCGACACTTCTACGAACGGAAGTTTCGGTGAAAAAGTCATTGACAGTGAATGTCATGACGAATAGCATCACGCGCATCACTCATGACGACGCAACGATGCTTTGCAGTGAACGTCGCTCTTCAAGCAGCTGTGGTATGCAGCTCGCGACGCTTCACTTCCACGATTTCGTGTAGTTAGCGGAAGGACGCTTTCGTCGTCTTCCGCTTTCCTCCTCCCTCTTTTCGTTTTCAGAATTTTCGACGGCGTTCGAGATGCGCCGCAGTGTTTCCGATTCACGCATCGTGATGCGGCGCATCTGCGGTCGATCGTTCGCGCCTATTCGCACGCCTTACGGCTCGATACATTCAACAAGTTCAACACACATCGAGGATCGAATCATGTTCAAGTCACCATCTCTTCGTATCGCAACGACGTTCATGCTCGCAGGACTCATGGCAGCAGGATGCGCCGCACCGGCCCCGTCGAGCACGCCTACGCCGGCGGCGGACGCAGCCGCACCGGCTGTCTCCGAGCCGATCTACTTCGGCGTCAGCGGACCTCTGACCGGCCAGAATGCACGCTACGGTGAACAGTGGAAAAAGGGGTTCGATTTGGCGCTGGAGGAAATCAACGGCGCCGGCGGCGTGAACGGCCGCAAGATCGAATACATCTTCGAAGATTCGCAGAGCGATCCCAAGCAGTCCGTCGTGGTCGCGCAGAAATTCGTCGCCGACTCGCGCATCATCGTGGAGATCGGCGACTTCAGCAGCGGCGCGTCGATGGCGGCATCCAAGATCTACGAGCGCGGCGGCCTGGTGCAGTTCGGCATGACGAACTCGCATCCGGACTTCACGAAGGGCGGCGGTGAATATACCTGGAGCAATTCATCGACGCAGGCGCAGCAGGCGCCGGCGCTTGCCGAGCTCGCAATCGAGATGGTCGGGATGAAGAAGCCCGCCGTGTTGTATCTGAACACCGACTGGGGCAAGACGACCTATCAGCTGTTCGAAGAAAAGATCAAGAGCCTCGGTGCGCAGATCGTCGCCGCCGAAGCATATCTGCCGGAGGAAAAGGATTTCCGCTCGGCGCTGACCCGTGTGCGCGACGCCGGCCCGGATGGTCTGGTGTTGATTTCATATCAGGCGGACGGCGCGCTCATCGTGCAGCAGCTCGAAGGTGCCGGGTTGCAGCTGCCCACGGTGGGAGCCAGCTCGCTGCAGTCCCCCGACTTCCTGAAGCTCGGCGGCAAGGCGGCGGAAGGTGTGCTGCTGCGCGCACAGTTCCTGCCCAGCGACCCAGAGCCGCGCGTCAAGCAGTTCGTCGACAAGTACACGGCGAAGTACAAGGAGACGCCGGATTTCTTCGCCACGCATGCCTATGACACGATCAAGCTGCTGGCGGAGGCCGTGCGCATCGGCGGTCCGACGCGCGAAGGGGTGAAGAATGCGCTGTCGCAGTTGAAGGACGTGCCGAGCGTGATTTACGGCAAGGTCACCTTCGACAAAGAGACGCGGCGCGTGAGCGATCCGACTTTCGTGAACCTGATCGTGCGCAATGGCGAATTCGTCGCGTGGGACGGCAAGAAATAGGATGCCGTAAGTATGAATGTCATCACGACGGCTAACTCCTTATTGGTCGCTCTGGCGGACGAACTGGCCGCTGTGTTCGCCGCTCGCGCATCGACGCATGATCGTGACGGTACGTTCGTGCACGAAAACTTCATCGATCTGCATCGGAGTGGATTTCTTCGCGCAGCGATCCCGGCGCGATTCGGCGGAGACGGCCGCACCGTAGCCGAGATGGTGCCTGCGATGGAGCATCTCGCTCGCGGCGATGGTGCGACGGCGATGCCGACGGCCATGCTGGTGCAGCTGCTCGGCCGCTTGAATGAAGAGGCGATCTGGCCGGAAGCACTTGCCGAGGAGATCTGTCGTGACATCGTCGCGCACGGCGGCCTGGTCAACAGCGTCGTGACGGAATCCGAACTGGGAAGCATTTCTCGCGGCGGAGCGCCGCGCACGATGGCCGTTCCCGTGAACGAGGGATGGCTGGTGAATGGGAGAAAGCGATTCGCCAGCGGCGCTCCGGTGCTGCGCTGGATGTTGACGGCGGTGACGCTGCCGCCGTCCGCATCCAGCCCGGATGGGGAAACGGCGACGGCCGTGGTGCGCTTCGATTCGCCCGGATTGACCATCGTCCCTGCTTGGGCTGAGAGCCTGAGCCTGCGTTCCGCCGGCAACGACGACGTCGTCTACGAAAACGTATTCGTGCCGCACGACAAGCTGATCGGCCGTACGCCGATTGCACCGCGCAGCGGGCCGCCGGCGATTCCCGGCATCCACGGTTGGAACCTGGCGATCGCGGCGGTGTATCTCGGCATCGGACAGGCAGCCGTGGATGCCGCCTGCGATTACGCCAACGGCCGCTCGCCGACGGGGCTGAGCGGCCGCACCATCGCCGATCTGACGCACGTCCAGCAGTGGATCGGTGAGATGACCATTACGCTGGAGGCGGCGCGGGCGGTGTTGTACGACGTCGCCGAGGCATGGACGGCGCGGCCCGATCTGCGGCCGACGCTCGGCTCGCGCGTCGCCGCCGCAAAATATCTCTGCACCAACGGGGCGTGCGCCGCCAGCGAAAAAGCATTGCGCGTCGCCGGCGGATTCAGCCTGACGCGCGATTTTTCAATTGAGCGCCATTTTCGCGATGCGCGCGCCGGGCTGTTTCATCCCCCACAGGACGACTTGGCGACGGCGCTCATCGGCCGCACTGCGTTGCAGCAGCGGTTGCATCGTTGAATTCTTCGCGCGAACTTTTTACCCAACGACTATGTCTGATATTTTCACTACACCTTCTCTTTCGTCGGAAGGCGTCGACGTGATCGATGTTCTGTCCGGACTCGGCGTGAATGATTTTCCACTTCGGCTGCGTGAGGCGCGCCCCGATGTCAAACGTCTCGTGCAGGCCAGTGACCGAGCGATTTTCGATCCTGGAGATGTCGGCGGCATGAGCCTCGTCGAACGGCATGCCGTGGCGCTGCGCATCGGTGTGATCGCCGGCGATTCTGCGATCGTCGCGCGCCATCGCGCGGCGCTGGCTGTGCTCGCCGTCGAGCAGGCGCAGCTGCATGCCGTGGAAACCGGCGCGCACGATGTGCTGCCGCTGCGCATGGCCGCTGCGCTGCGCTTCGCGGAGACGATCACCAGGCAGCCGCGCGATGCGACGCCGTCCGATATGGATGCGCTGTCATCGGCGGGCTTCGATGCGCGCGGCATCGTCACACTTGCGCAGCTCGTCGCGTATCTGAGTTTCCAGGTTCGCCTGCTGGCCGGCCTGCGCGCACTGGGAGGTGCGAAATGAGCGAACCCGTGAAGGAATTCACCGTCGATGCGCTGCAGTGGCAGCCGTGGGTGGCGACGGTCGATGTTGCTGCACTGACTCCGGCGCAGGCCGAAGTGTTGTCGGAAGCGCCGGGCGGCCTCGAAAAAATCGGGCCGTACTATGCGCTGCTCGCCCACGATCCGGAAGTGCTGCGTGAGCGCACGCGCTTGTTCAACGCCATCATGTATGGCCGCGGCGGGCTGCCGCGCCGCGATCGTGAGCTGGCGAGCGTGGCAGGGTCGCGTGTGAATGGCTGCACGTACTGCGCCTCCGTGCATGGGCGAATCTACAACGATCTGACGAAAAGCACGGATGTGATCACGAGGCTGTTCACCGAAGGGGTGTACGCGTCACTCGAAAGGCGCGAACGTGTCATCGTCGATTTCGCCGTGCTGCTCACGCGCGTACCGGAGCACGTCGGTGAGGCCGATCTCGACGGGCTGCGCAGTGCAGGCCTGAGCGATGCGGAGATCATCGATTTGGTGCACGTCGTGGCGATGTTCGCCTGGGCCAACCGTTTGCTGCAGACGCTCGGACATCCGACGCGCTGACGAAGGACGCGGCGACGAGACGATGGATTCGACATTGCGAACTTTCCTCGACCAGACGATCAACGGCCTGGCGATCGGCAACGTATATGCGCTGACGGCCGTCGGCCTGGCGCTGATGTTCGGCGTCGCCAACCTGATCAACTTTGCGCACGGATCGGTGTACATGATCGGTGCGTACGTCGGCTGGGTGTGCATCACCTGGCTGGCGTGGCCGCTGCCGGCGTCGTTCGTGGCGGTCGCATTGGTGTGCGGCGCACTCGGCGTTGCTCTGGAGCGCTTCGGGCTGCAGGGCCTGCACCGTCGTGCGCGCATCGCGCCGCTGCTGGCGACGATCGGCGCTGCGTTCGCACTCGATCAGGCGACGCAGATCCTCTTCACGGCGAATCCGCAGTCGCTGCCGAATCCGCTGCCTGCCGGCCGCCTGATGCTCGGCGGCGTGAGCGTCGGCACGATCGACGTATTGATCGCCGTCGTCGGTGCGGCGTCTGCGGCGCTGCTGTTCGCGTTTCTGCGCTTCACACGCATGGGATGGGCGCTGCGCGCCACGGCGCAGGATCGCGATGCGGCGCAGCAGATGGGCGTCGACGTCGAGGCTGTAAATCGGGTGACGTTCGGCATCGCCGGCATGCTGGGCGGCCTGGCCGGCGTGCTCGTCGGCATCTACTTCGCCACCGTGTATCCGACGATGAGCTTTCAGGCGGGCGTGAAAGGATTCGCCGCGAATCTGATCGGCGGGCTCGGCAACGTGCCCGGATCGGTCATCGGCGGTTTGATTCTGGGCTTGATCGAGAGCTACGGCGTGGCTGCATTCGGCGCGACGTATCGCAATCTGTTCGCGTTCGCCATCCTCATCGGCGTGCTCGTCCTGCGCCCGGCCGGCCTGTTCACACGGACGCGCGCCCTTCCTCCGGAGCCGATGACCGGAACGTTCGTGGCGAACAGCCGCCCGGTGCAGATTCCGCGCACCGTGATCGTGGCGTCGATCGTCGGCGCCGCGGTGCTGCCGTTCGTCGTGGCGGATCCCTATCTGCTGCAGGTGCTCACCAATGCGTGGCTGCTGGCCATGGCGGCGATGAGCGTGACGCTGGTGACCGGCGTCGCCGGCCAGTCGTCGCTCGGGCAGGCCGGCTTCATGGCGCTCGGTGCGTATGCTTCGGCGTTGAGTGCGCAGCGATTCGGATTGCCGTTCGAAGCGTCGCTGCTGCTGGGCACGTTGTTCGCGGCCGCGGTCGGCACGCTGCTGGTCCTGCCTGCGTTTCGTCTGCGCGCGCACTACGTCGCCATCGCCACGCTCGGCATCGGTGAAATGGTGAATCAGATCGTCGCGAACTGGGACAGCGTCACGAACGGAGTGCTGGGGTTGACGAATATTCCGCCACCGGCGCTGTTCGGGATCGAGATGGTTACGCCGCGCGCGGTGTACTGGTACTCACTGGCGCTGCTGCTGCTCAGTTCGCTGCTGCAGCTGCAGCTGCTGCGATCGCACATCGGACGCGTCTGGCGCGCAATGCGCGAGGATGACGTCGCCGCGCAGTCGTCGGGCGTTGCGTTGAACCGATACAAGGCGGCGGCGTTCTTCGTGAGCGCCGGAGTGGCCGGCCTGGCCGGCGCGTTCAGCGCTCACATGTATTCGTACATCAATCACGAGACATTCACGAGCACGACGTCGATCCTGGTGCTGACGATGGCCATACTCGGCGGGATGGGGAATCTGCCGGGGGCGGTGCTCGGATCGGTGCTGCTCACGGCGCTGCCGGAAGTGTTCCGTGGTCTGGCCGACTATCGGTACCTCATCTATGGGCTGGCGTTGTTGCTGCTCGTGCGGTTCCGACCGCAGGGTCTGCTGGGGACGGTGTAGTGTGGCGCTTCTTGAAATTCGTGGCCTGACCCGTACGTTCGGCGGCGTGAACGCCGTTGCGGACGTGAGCTTCGATGTGAACGTCGGCGAGACCGTGAGCATCATCGGACCGAACGGCGCGGGCAAGACCACGCTGTTCAATCTCGTGACCGGGCTCGATGCGCCGACGAGCGGCGACGTGATTTTCGAAGGGCGTTCGCTGCGCAAATCGGCGGCGCACGACTATGCCGGGCTGGGCATCGCGCGGACTTTTCAAAATGGGCGCGTCTTCGGCAATTTGAGCGTCATGGACAACGTGCTGATCGGCGCGCACGCGCGCATGAACGACCGGCAGCATTGGCTCTTCGAGCTGCTTCGCGCGCTGTGGCCGATTTCGTCGGCGCGCGGGCGCGATCATGAGCTGCGCCGCGAAGCCGAGGAAATCCTCGCGCTGTTCGGCGAGCGGCTGCTGCCGCGACGAGAACAGCCGACGTTCGGATTGTCGTACGCCAATCGCCGCCGCGTCGAACTGGCGCGCGCGTTGATGGCGAAGCCGCGCCTGCTGCTGCTCGACGAACCGACGGCAGGAATGAATCCGACCGAGACGCGGGAAATTCTGGAATTCGTGCGCATGCTGCGCGGACGCGGCATGACGATCTTGTTGATCGAGCACAAGCTTTCGCTGGTCATGGAGCTGAGTGATCGCGTGGTGGTGATGGACGACGGACGGAAGATCGCGGAGGGCAGCCCGGCGGCGGTGAGAACCGATGCCAGAGTGATCGAGGCGTATCTGGGTGCGAAGGCGCACGGGCGCACTGCTTCGCGGAATGCGCTGAGCGGGAGCGATGCCGTCGTCGGCGCCGGAGCGGGAATATGAATGCAACGCCGACGGATGCTGCGACGAGTGCGGAGCCGCTGCTGCAGCTGCGTGACGTGGACACGTTCTACGGGCAGAGCCAGGTGCACTTCGGATTGAACCTGCATGTGAACAAGGGCGAGATCGTGTGCCTGCTGGGCGGCAACGCCAGCGGAAAGAGCACGACGATGAAGGTGATTCTGGGCCTGGTCAAGCCGCGTGCGGGACGGGTGGCCTTCGACGGCCGAGATCTGCTCCCGCTGCGCACCCAGGAAATCGTGCGGCTCGGGATCGGCTCGGTTCCCGAAGCGCGGCGCATTTTCGGCGCGATGACGGTGCGCGAGAACCTGCTGATGGGGGCGTACGTGCGCAAAGATCGTGCAGCGGTCGCGCAGGACTACGAGCGCGTGCTCGAACTTTTTCCTCGTCTGCGCGAGCGCATCGACCTGCGCGGGGGAGTGCTGAGCGGCGGCGAGCAGCAGATGCTGGCGATGGCGCGCGCGCTGATGGGCCGGCCGCGCATGATCTGCATGGACGAGCCGACGATGGGTCTGTCTCCGCTCTATGTCGATCGCGTGCTCGAACTCATCGAGGTGATCAACGGGCAGGGCGTCACCGTGCTGATGGTCGAACAGAGCGCGAACCTGGCGCTGCAGATCGCGCATCGCGGCTATGTGCTGCAGAACGGACGCATCGTGCTGGAAGGAAACGCCGCCTGGCTGCTCTCCAGCACGGATGTGCAGGATGCGTACCTCGGCGGCCAGGAATACGTGATTTGATGCGCGGTTAGTTCATGATTATCGGGAGGACGACGTCCCAGCGCGCGAGCACGATGCAGATTGTGATCGCCGCCGCGACGAGCAGCACGCGGTATGCGCTGCGGACGAATCCCCAGCCGCCGC
>JBIIIA010000411.1:0-3303 GCA_044235195.1 Thermoflexales bacterium | reverse complement strand
CCGTTGCCGCGCAGCATGAACTGCAGCGCGTACGTGCGGACGAGGAAGTTCGTCCAGAACGGGATCATCAGCAGGATGAGCGCGGTGTTGCGGCGATGGCGCGGCAGGCGCGCCATGAACAGCGCCACGGGGAAGGCGATCAGCAGCGTGATGATCGTGCTGGTGAGCGCCAGCCAGACCGAGCGGCCGAACAGATCGAGGTACAAGCCTTCGAACAGGCGCACCTGCAGCCCGTTCTCGAACGACACCGACGGGGCGAAGCGGATGTCGCGCACGATGTCGGCGTAGTTGTCGAGCGTGAGCGGCAGCGCCGGGAAGCCGAGCGCGTCGCGTGACAGGAAGCTGATGCCGCCCATCAGCAGCAGCGGCACGAGGAAAAACGTGGTCAGCCAGAAGCCGCCGGGGAAGAGCAGGCCGAGCAGCTGCAGCGTCTGGCTGCGCCGAATCGCGGCGAACATCTAGGTGAACTTCTCCTCGCGCAGCTCGTCGCGGAGGAAGAACGCGATCGACGAGACCAGGTGATAGAGCGGGTAGGCGAGCGCGGCGTACACCAGCAGCATCGGCGGCGGGCCGTCGAGGTTGATGATCAGCGCGAACGTCAGCAGCGCGCCGATGAGGATCACCACGCGCTCGGCCTTCTTGACGGCCTGCGACGACGGGAACTTCACCGGGGTGAGCGTGAGCAGCGCCAGGAAGACCACGATCGCGGCGTTGGCCAGCGGCGACAGGTGCAGCGTGTAGAGAAAGAGCGCCACGGCGTTCCAGTACGACGGGAAGCCGGTGAAGTATTTGTCCGCGGTCTTCGCGCCTTCGCTGCAGAAGCCGTAGGCCGAGCAGACCAGCGCCAGCAGCAGCACGATGGCGTACTGGCCGGGCACCAGGTCGAACTTGTAGATGAAGTAGATCGGCACCATCGTGTACGTCATGTAATCGATGATGTCGTCGAGCTTGCGGCCGTCGAAGTGCGGCGTCCAGCGTTTGACGTCGAAGCGGCGCGCCATCGGGCCGTCGGTGCCGTCGATGGCGATGGCCAGCATGAGGATGAGGAACACGTCGCGGGCGCGGCCCTCGGACGCGGCGAGCAGCGCCAGGAAGGCGCACGGCAGGCCGAGCGCGGTGTAGGCGTGCACCATCCAGGCGCGCAGCTTGCTTTGACGATCGGAAAGGGTGATTCTTCTTTGCATGCGATGTCGCTCCTGAGCCGGCGCCTGTGCGGGACATCCCGCTTCGACGTCAGTTCGCCATTACCAATGCATTTTCCGGCTTGAAGGTGAGCCACGCCGGTTCTCCGGGGCGGAAGAAGTAATTCGGGTCCAGCGTGCTGAGCGAATTCTGCTCCCAGACGTCGAGCCGATTGTGGTCGAGGTCGACGATGACGCGCGTGTCGCTGCCGACGTAGGCAATCGACGAGACGCGCACTTCGAACGTGTTCGGCGCGCCGTTCGGCTGTTCGACCAGCTGCGCCTTCTCCGGGCGCACCGAGAGCGTGGCGCTGGCGCCGGCGCGCACGCCGGGCAGCGCGCGCCCGACGAAGCGGCGCCCGTCGGCGTCCAGCGTGGCGAACTCGCCGCTCGTCTCGACGACGACGCCGTCGATGAAATTCGTCTCGCCGATGAAATCGGCCACGAAGCGGCAGTTCGGCCGTTCGTAAATTTCCACCGGCGTGCCGATCTGCAGCACCTTGCCCTTCGCGAACACTGCGATGCGGTCGCTCATCGTCAGCGCTTCTTCCTGGTCGTGCGTGACGAAAATGAACGTGATGCCGACCTCGCGCTGCAGCGTCTTGAGCTCGATCTGCATTTCCTTGCGCAGCTTGGCGTCGAGCGCGCCGAGCGGCTCGTCCAGCAGCAGCACCTGCGGCCGGTTCACCAGCGCGCGCGCCAGCGCCACGCGCTGCTGCTGGCCGCCGGACATCTGCTTGGGAAATCGCCGCGCCAGCTGCGGCAGGCGCACCAGCTCGAGCGCCTCGCCGACGCGCCGGCGAATTTCCGCCAGCGGCGTGCCCTTCATCTCCAGCCCGAAGCCGACGTTCTGCTCCACCGTCATGTGCGGAAAGAGCGCATACGACTGAAACACCGTGTTGACGTTGCGTTGGAACGGCGGCGTGTCCCCCACGTTCCGCCCGTTGATCAACACGTTCCCGCTCGACGGCCGTTCGAAGCCGGCGATCATGCGCAACGACGTCGTCTTGCCGCAGCCTGAAGGGCCGAGCATGGCGAAAAATTCATTCTGTTTGACCGCCATGGAAACGTGGTCGACGGCGACGGTCTCGCCGAATATTTTCACCACGTCCTGCATTTCGACTGCGAAATCGCTGGCCAACGCATGCCTCCACTGTACGCCGAACCTGAGCCGGGCGGATTATAGTGCCGTGCCATGCGCATGCACGTCTCCCTCGACCTCGAGACCACCGGCCTCGACAACGCCCGCGACGCCATTCTCGAGATCGGTGTAGTCAAATTCCGCGGCGACGAGGTCGTCGAGGAATGGCAGGCGCTGATCGACCCCGGCCGATCGATTCCTCCGAACATCACGCAGCTGACCGGCATCACGGACGAAATGGTGCGCAGCGACGGCATTCCGCTGCATCGCGCGTTTCGCGAGGTGAACGACATCGTCGGCGACCTGCCCGTGGTCGGCCACAGCGTGAATTTCGACCTGGGTTTCATGCGGGCGCACCGACAGCTCGCCACCAACCGCCCGGTCGACACGTTCGAGCTGGCGAGCATCCTGGTGCCGCACGCCGGCCGCTATTCGCTCGGCTCGCTGGCGAAGGAGCTCGGCATCGAGCTGCCGGCCACGCACCGCGCGCTGGACGATGCGCGCGTGGCGCACCGCTTGTTCGTGAAATGCTTCGAGCGCGCGGCGGCGCTGCCGAAGCCGGTGCTCGAGGAAATCGCGCGCGTGGCGACGATGTCGAACTGGACGCTGGTCGATTTCTGGAACGACGCGCTGGCGGAGCAGGAGCGCGGCACGTTCGTCACCAGCCTCGGCGCGCGCATGCCGAAGCAGCTGGCCGGCGCCCGCCGCACCGCGCTGGCGAAGACGCTGTCGGCCGTCGACGCGCGCCCGCTCAAGCCGAAGGAAGAGCCCGTCCCGCTGGACGTCGACAAGGTGGCCGATCTGCTCGCCGCCGACGGCCCGTTTGCGCAGCAATTTCCCGGCTACGAGCCGCGCGAGCCGCAGACGGCGATGCTGCGCAAAGTGGCGCAGACGTTCAACGAGGGCGGCATCTCCTTCGTCGAAGCCGGCACCGGCACCGGCAAGAGCGTGGCGTATTTGGTGCCGTCGCTGATGTGGGCG
>JBIIIA010000412.1:0-3303 GCA_044235195.1 Thermoflexales bacterium | reverse complement strand
TGAGCATGCCGTCGCCGGCGAGCGCGGCATCGGCGTCGCCGACGCGTTGAATCGGCGTGCCGGCGTCGGGGCCGACGGTGACGAGCGCGTCGATGTCGGCCTGCTGCAGCGGCGAGCCTTCTCTTTCCTTCCACACGGCCTGCATGGCGGCCACGGCCGTCTGCGCCGCGGCGCGCGTGCGAGCGACCGCGCCGACGAAATCGCCGTCGCGCACGATCTTCACCACGCCGTCGACCTTCTCCGCTTCCGCGGTGTCGACCGACGTGAGCGTTGCGCCGAGGGTGGGCGGGCGCAGGATCGCGCCGTAGAGCATGCCGTCGACGCGCGCGTCGTAGCCGTAGACGGCCTGGCCGGTGACCTTCGCCGGGATGTCGACGCGCGCGACCGACGCGCCGATGATCTTGAATTCCGACGGCGATTTGAGCGGCACCGGATTTTCCGGCACCTGCTGCATCCACTGGCGCTGGGTGGCGGCCAGCGCGGCGAATTCGACGCGGCGGGCGTCGTCGCCCTGCACTTGCACGCCGCGGCCGTCGACGACGAGCGAAGCGGCGGGCTGGTTCAACTGGCGGGCGGCCTGCGCCTTGAGCATTTCACGCAGCGTGGCGGCCGCCTGGCGCAGCGGCTCGTACATCGACGGCACCGAGCTGCTGCCGGACGTGCCGGTCGAATCACGAAAGGCCTGCGCCGTCGTCGCCTGCACCACCTCGATGTCGTTCAGGGAAATGCCCAGCTCTTCGGCGGCGAACTGCGCCAGCGCGGTGTGCACACCCTGGCCCATTTCGGCTTTGGTGAGGAAGAGACGGATGCGGCTGTCGGCGAGGATTTCGAACCAGGCGGACGGTTCCTTCGGCGCGCTGCTGGGGATGGTGGCATTTTCGAGCATGCCGGCGATGCGGACGCGCAGCGGCGGCAGGCCGAACGTCACGCCGAGCGCGACGGTGCCGGCGGCGGCGCCCAGGCCGATGAGGAAGCCGCGGCGCGAGATGCGCCAGCGGCGCGGCGATGCGGAGTTGGATTTGCTCATGCCTGCACCTCGTTCTGCGCGGTGGCGGCGGCGGCCGATTCGACGGCGATGCGGATGCGGTGGTAGCAGCCGCAGCGACAGTAGTTGCGCCCCATGGCCTCGTCGATGGCCTCGCCGGACGGCGACGGGTTGGCGGCGAGGAAGGCCGCGGCGGTCATGATCTGGCCGCTCATGCACCAGCCGCACTGCGGAACCTGCGCGTCGACGAACGCCTGCTGCACCGGGTGCAGCTGTTCGCCGTCGGCGAGCCCTTCGATCGTGGTGATCGACTTGCTGGCGAGCGTGCTGATCGGGGTGATGCAGCTGCGGGTGGCGACGCCGTCGACGATGACGGTGCACGCGCCGCAGATGCCGGCGCCGCAGCCGAACTTCGTTCCGGTCATGGCAAGTTCTTCGCGCAGCACGTGCAGCAGCAGTGCGCTGTCGGGGGCGGTTACGGTGCGCTTGGCGCCGTTGATGGTCAACTCCATACGGAGCATTAGACGCAGGGAGATGAGAGGTTGCTGTAAAAGACCGCCGACCGCCGACCGCGGGCGCGCACGGGTTTGGGGCGACTTGCGCACGCCTCACCCCCTGACCCCCTCTCCCCCTCAATTTCGCGTAGATCGTTGCGGATCGACGCTCGGGGAAGCGCGCGAAATTTCGGCGGAGAGGGGGAGCGTGGCGGCGATTTCCCCCTCTTCGCCGAGATTTCGCGCGCATATCGCTACTTTCTCGACAAAAACGCAAGCGAAATCGAGGGGGAGAGGGGGTCAGGGGGTGAGGCGTAGGCGACAATCGAAACTCACTCCCTAACGGCGGATGCACCCGCGCGCAGGCGATTTTCAATCTTCGGCGAAAATAGGGGCATCATGAATGCACGAGACGCCAGGGATTTCATCGCGAAGAGCAAAGTGATCGCCATTCTGCGCGGCGATTACGTGGGATGGTTCGCGCGCATCGCCGAGGCGCTGGCCGCATGCGGCGTGACCTCGATGGAGATCACGCTGAATTCGCCGCAGGCGCTGGCGGGTATCACCGAGATGCGGCGCGTGCTGGGCGACGCCTTTCTCGTCGGGGCCGGCACCGTGCTGAACGTCGAGCAGGCGCAGGCGGCGGTCGACGCCGGCGCGCAGTTTCTGGTGGCGCCCAACACGCACTACGGCGTGCTGCGCTTCTGCGCCGAACGCGATCTGTGCTCGGTGCCCGGCGCCTACACGCCGACCGAGATCATGAACGCGTACGACGCCGGCGCCACGCTGATCAAGCTTTTCCCGGCCGAGCTGGGCTATTTCAAGAACGTGCGCGCGCCGCTCGATCATGTGCCGTTCGTGACCACCGGCGGCGTCACGCCGGAGAATGCGAAGGACTTCATCAAAGCCGGCGCCGTCGGCGTGGGCATGGGCAGCGCGCTGATCGGCCCGTACGTGAAGCAGGAGGGCGGGCTCGATGAAATGCAGCGCCGCGCGCGCGCGCTGATGGCGTCGCTCGGCTGAAGGACGGCGGACGGCAGACGGCGGACGATTCCCCCCTTGACATCGTCCGTCATCTTCGGTATAGTCATTACCGCTCAAGCGCCAATGTAGCTCAGCTGGTAGAGCACACGACTGAAAATCGTGGGGTCGTCGGTTCAAGCCCGACCGTTGGCATGTGAGTGGGCCGAAATGGTGTATACTGTCGGTCCGTTCGCGGGAGTGGCTCAGTTGGTAGAGCGATTCCTTGCCAAGGAATAGGTCGCGGGTTCAAATCCCGTCTCCCGCTTGGGGCGCACGCAAGTGCGCCCTTCGTGTTCCGGGCCTGTAGCGCAGTTGGGAGCGCGCCTCAATCGCACTGAGGAGGTCAAGGGTTCGAATCCCTTCAGGTCCACTTGAACGCACGTTCGAAAGAGCGTGCGTTTTTTGTTTTTCCGTGCTGCGGGGTTGATTTTCGGCATCCTTGTCGCTCGGACGGTTCGCCGCGGCGTCTGATTTGTATCTATGCGGCCGGCATGTGTTTGTATCCGGTGAGAGATTACATCGGACTGCTCTCAGGGTGTGCGGCTCAGGTTCAGCGGCAGTCGGAGGTTTGCCCCCAGCGACGGATGCACCCGTGGTCAACGAAAAGATTCACCACAAGTACCCTAACAAGTACCCTAATCCGTCCCCTAATTTGTGCGCTATTGTCATACCGGGATCCGGCCGAATACCGTGAACTTGATTCTGCGGCAACTTTTACAGGACGGATGTTGCAACTGTTTGGTATTGCAAAGTTTTATTATGCGCGCAATTTTCCACAATCACGTTCGTAAGCTCTATTCG
>JBIIIA010000410.1:0-3309 GCA_044235195.1 Thermoflexales bacterium | reverse complement strand
GTTGCGCAGGCAGCCGATTCTGTGATGCGACGCGCACGTCGGCAGTATGCGGTGGAATTCGTCGTCGATCGGCCGGCGGACGGGCGAGAGCATGCCGTGGCAATCGGTGTGCGCGTCGGCGGCGCCATTGCACACGATGCCGTCGACGTCGAAGCATCGCCGCTGGCGCCGGTGCTGCTGGGCTTCGACTGGTCTTCCGGGGGAATTGCCGTGTCCGCAGGTGAGCTGCCGATGCGAGGGCTGGTGCGCGTGGAGCCGCGTTTCGTCGGGCGCGGAGCTTCGGCTGCGGAGTTCGTGCTGGACGGCATGCGCACGCGCGTCGATGTTCCGCCGTTCGCGTACGAATTCGACGCAGCTGCGCTGTCGCACGAGGCGCCGGGTGTGCTCAGCGTCACGCTCTATGGCGGCGCCGGCGAATCCGTCGCTGCGTCACAGCTGGTGGTGGGTGTAGCGCCGGAGGGCACGGCTGCGGCGTATCGGCTCGATCCGACGGGGGCCGGTGTGCGCGCATGGCTGGCCGGCAGCGCTGCGTCACTGGCGACGGGGACGGTCTCGGCGCTGCTGCTCGGCGCCGGGCTGGCGGTCGTCATGCGTCGTCCGCGGAACGGCTGGACGTGGCGTAGATCTGTCCGGCACGAAACGAGAATCGCTGCGGATGTGCAGCCGGCGGATGATGCAGTGACCCTGGTGCAGCCCACCGTGGCGTCGACGGGCTGCAGTGTGCGCCTGCGGATCCAGGCGCCGGGCGGAGCGTCGTATGAGCGCGTATTGCACGGCCCCGCTGTGCTCGGCCGTGGCGCGGACGGAATCCACAGCGATATTCCCGTAGCCAGCAGCTATGTTTCGGTGCGCCACGCGCGCTTCGCGCCCGACGGCGCCGGCTGGCGGGTGGAGGACCTGCACTCAGTCAATGGCGTGCGATGCAACGGCCGCATGCTGGCTCCCGGTGTGGTCGAGCGCATCGCCGTCGGCGACTGCATCCAGTGCGCCGACGTGCGCATCGATGTCGAAGGAATGTCACCCGGCGGCGTCGATCGCAGCGACGTCGTGCGGGGATAGGCGCACATCCACGGCGCTCAGCGAATCGGCCAGTTGTTCCACGGTGCGACAACCGACGATCGGAATCGTGGGAAACGGCTGCGAAAGCAGATAGCCCAGCGTGACCTGCGTGAGCGTCCAACCGCCCGACTGTGCGATGTGCTGGAGCACGGCCAGGCGTTTGCGGTTGGGAGCAATCGGATAGGTGCGACTCGAAGATGCTTTATCGCTGTCGGCGGCCAGCTTGGCGAAGAGACCGCCGGCCTGCGATGAATAGGGGATGCATGCCATGCCCGTTTCCGTATGCAGATCGTGCAGCGTGCGATCCATGACGACGAGCGAGGCGTCTTGTGCATGAATGGCGGATGCATCGATGACGGCGGCGTTCCACATCGGCTGGTCGGCGCAGAAGCCGGCGGCGCCGACGGCGGCGGCGTGGTGCGCCGCGGCGCGGATGCGTGCGGGCGTCCAGTTCGAGCAGCCGTACGCGCGTATGCGGCCGGCGCTGCGGTGGCGCTCGAGTGCATCGATGATCGGGCCGACTGGCTGCGTCGGGTCGTCGCGGTGCAGCCAGTAGAGGTCGATGCAATCCGTGCGCAGGTGGTGCAGGCTTTCCGCGAGGTCGGCGTCGATGGCGGCCGGAGTGACGCGCGGGATCGGCGTTTTCAGATCGGGGTGCGCGCCTTTGGTGGCGATCACGATGCGGCTGCGCTGGCCGCGCGCTGCGAGCCATTCGCCGATGATTTTCTCGCTGCGCTGCGATTCGCCGGGGATCCAGTCGGAATAGACGCGCGCGGTGTCGATGAAGTTGCCGCCGGCGTCGACGTAGGCGTCGAGCAGCGCAAAGGCCTCGCGGCGCGACGAGCCTACGCCGAGTGATGCGGCGCCGAGGCAGATCGGAGAGACGGCGAGTTCGGAGTTCGGGATCGTCTGCAGTGGGGACATGGCGTCAGGATTGTGGCACGAACGGCGCAGATGCGCTGGTGCATTGGCCCCGAAAAATCTTTTCTGCTTTTTAATTGAGTCCATCATGCGACTCGGCGCTCCGCTTCCCACCTCGTCCGATCCGGAATCCTGGATTTTTGCGCTGCGCGCGCACGGCTATCGCGCGGCGTACTGCCCGCTGACACACGACGCATCGTCGGAGGTGATTCGCGCCTATGCCGATGCAGCGGCCGCCGCCGACATCGTGATCGCCGAGGTCGGCGCATGGAGCAACCCGCTGAGCCGCGATGACGACGAGCGCCGGCGGGCGATCGAGTTCTGCCGCCGACAGCTGGCATTGGCGGACGAGATCGGTGCGCGCTGCTGCGTGAACATCACCGGCTCGCGTGGGCCGCGCTGGGACGGGCCGCACCCGGACAACCTGACGCGCGAGACGTTCGACCTGATCGTCGAGACCACGCGCAGCATCGTAGACGACGTGCGTCCGTCGCGCACGTTCTGGACGATCGAGACGATGCCGTGGATGTATCCCGACGACATCGATGCGTACGAGCGACTGCTCGTCGCGATCGACCGGCCGGCGTGCGCGGTGCACTTCGACCCGGTGAACTGGGTCAGCAGCCCGCAGCGCTTCTATGATTCGTCGGCGATGGTGCGCGACGCGGTGCGGCGTTTCGGCTCGCGCATTCGCAGCGTGCACGTGAAGGACATCGTGCTGCGCGACGTGCTGATGGTGCACCTCGACGAGGTGCGTCCGGGGCTCGGCGGCTTCGATCACGCGAATCTGCTGCGTGCGCTGTCTACGCTGGACGTCGACCTGCCGATCATGCTCGAACATCTGCCGACGCCGCAGGAATACGATGCGGCGGCCGCTCACCTGCGCAGCGTGGCAGCGTCCGTCGGCCTCGCTATTTGATGCACGTGATGCAGCCGTCGTTGCGCGTGAGGCGCGTCGATCGACTAGCGCAACGGTTCGGTTGCACCTGGCCGAATAGCCGGGGATGGTCGATCGACGACGGCCTACACTGAACCCGGCGCTGTCTGCGCCGGACGAGCCGAAATGAATTCCCCCGTCCGGGCGTGCAGCGCGGTGCTATGACACAGCTGCTGACCACCGGCCAGATCGGCCGCCTCCTGAACGTCGATCGAACTACTGTTTACCGCATGGCGGAGAGCGGGCGCATCCCTGCGGTGCGCGTCGGCAAGCAGTGGCGATTTCCACAGAGCGAGATCGATCGGTGGATGCAGGCGCAGCGCAGCGATGTGTCGCCGGCGGGCGCCGTGCGATCGCCGGCGAATACGACAGCGGCTGCTCTGCTGCCGATC
>JBIIIA010000003.1:0-34405 GCA_044235195.1 Thermoflexales bacterium | reverse complement strand
GCCATCGTCGCGGCGTCGGCCCCCAGCCGTTCCAGGATTTGTCCGACCACTCCCTCGGGCTGTTCGAGCAGCGCAAGTAGTATGTGCTCGGTGTCCACCTGCGTGTGTCCGTAGCGCTGCAGCATCCCCACGGCGCGCTGCGCAGCTTCCTGCGCGCGCTCGGTAAATCGGTCGAATCGCATCATCTTGTCTGGTACCTGCTCCGGTTCATCGTCCGACGCACACGAACGTCGCTGGACGAATTCGAAGCATTGCGTGATTATATGGACTGGCGTTTGAAAAATATTGGAGCAGGCATCTTCTTATGAGCTACCTCGGCCTCGACAAAACCGATCGCGTCGCGATCATCCACACGGACGACATCGGCGTGTCGGCGGCCAGCGTCGCCGCCGCGCGCGAACTATGGGACGCCGGCATCGTTTCGTCGAGCGCGACGATGGTGCCCTGCGCCTGGTTCCCGGCGGCGGCGGCGCTGGCCCGGGAAAACAAGGCGATCGACATGGGCGTGCACCTGACGCTTACGTGCGAGTGGAGCAGCATGCGCTGGGGGCCGCTGCACACCCGCGATCGCAGCAGCGGCCTGCTGGACGCCGAGGGCTACATGCATCGCACGTCGCGTGCGGTGATCGCGCACGCCGATCCGGCCGCCGCCGTCGCCGAGATGGACGCGCAGATTCGCGCCGCGCTGGACGCCGGCATCGACGTCACGCACATCGACTCGCACATGGGCACGGTCTTTCATCCGAAGCTGCTGCCGGCCTACGTCGAGCTCGGGCAGAAATACGGCGTCCCGGCCATGGTGCCGCGCCTCGATGAACACGGGCTGCGGCGCTGGGGCTTCGACGGCGACGAGATTCCCGGGATGCTGCGCCTGCTGGCCGAAGTCGAACGCATGGGCGCGGTGATGTTCGACCACATCGTCGGCATGCCGCTCGACGCGCCGGAGAACCGCGTGGCGCAGGTCTGCGCCATGCTGGATTCACTGCCCGCCGGCGTCAGCTATTTCATCATTCATCCGCAGCTCGACACGCCGGAAGCGCGCGCCATGGGCCGCGACTACGCATCGCGCGCCGGCGACCACGCCGCTTTCCTGGACGAGCGCGTGCGCGCGCACATCCGCGACACCGGCCTGGTGGTGCGCAGCATGCGCGACATCCGCTCGGCGCTGCAACTGTGACTTATTCCAGAACCACGTAGATCCGCTCGGCCAGCTCCGCGCCGATGACGTGTTCGTCGTGGAAGCTGCCGGCGGCGACGCGCAGGCGCAGCGGGCCGTTGAACGGCGCGCGCGCCACCAGCTGCATGGGCGTCGCCGGCTTGAGGTTCAGCGAGCCGAGGTAGCGCAGCAGATTGCCGTCGTGCGACGCCACGCGCGAAATGTGCGCGCTGCGCCCTTCGGGCATGTCGATGAGCCGAATATCTTCGACGTGGACGATGTGGCCGTCGTGCGTCGGGATCGGATCGCCGTGCGGGCACGAGTGCGGATTGCCGGCTTGCTCGAACATGCGCTCGATCAGCTCGTCGTCGAGGTGGTTGCTGGACTGCAGCGCGATCGGGTAGACCTGATCCCACGTGTATCCCATGCGCGCCACGAGAAAAGCTTCGAAGATGCGGCGCTTGCGGATCGATTTCAACGCCACGCGTTCGCCGGATTCCGAAAGCAGCAGGCCGCACGCGCCCTCGCGCCGCATGAATCCCTGTCGCACCAGGCGCTGCGCCATGCGCGATACGGCCGGCGGCGAAACATCGAGCCGGTCTGCCAGCGCCCGCAGCGACACTCGCCCAGTTTCGTGCGCTTCCAGATAGATTTCGCCGAGAAAATCCTGCACCGTCGGGCTGCCCGCCGGTGACGTCGGCTTGTTCCTGCTCATCGACGGGTCATTATCGCAGTACGAATTTTTGTCCGCCGACTGTCGACTGTCGATGTCTGCTACCCTACGCCCCAATGAATATTCCTGTATGGCAGCGCGTCGAACTCGCGCTCAGCGGGCCGCTGCCGGCCGAAGTGCGTCGCAACATGCGCATCGAACTGATCGCATCGCTGTTCTTCGGCCCGTTCTATGCCGTGCTGCTTTTCATCCCGGTGATTCTGCAGCGCATGGATGCCACGCCGCAGCAGGTGGCGCTGTATCAGTCGGAATCGTACTTCGGCTTTCTGCTCTCGGCGTTCAGCGTGATGATCCTGCCGCGCCGGCGCATCCTGCTCTTCCTGGCCGTGATCTGGACGATCGGCCGCGCCGCGTTTCTGCTGACGCCGCTGGTGCCGACGGTGACCGGCGTGCTGGTGCTGGCCCTGCTGTACTGGCTGTCGGACAGCTTTCCGTCGCCCGGCTACGTGCGCGTCATTCAGCAGGTATATCCGGCAGACGTGCGCGCGCGCGTAATGGGCGTGGTGCGCTTCGGCATGGCCGGCGGCATGCTGGCGGCGACGCCGGTCGCCGGCTGGCTGCTCGACGCCGTCGGCTACACCGTGCTGCTGCCGCTGGCCGGCGTTTTCGCCGTGGTCGCCGCGCTGGTGTTCACGCGCCTGCGCATCCCGGCCGAGGCGAATACGGCGGGGAATTCGACGCCTGCCGTCGCTCCGCCGCGCATGTCGCCGCTGGCGCTGCTCGGCCTGCTGCGCCACAACAAGCCGTTCGCATTTTTTCTGCTCAGCGTCACCGCATTCGGATTCGCCGGCCTGATCCCGATCGCGTTCTATCCGGCCGTGCTCGTCGACCGGCTGCAGTTGTCGTACACCGCAGTCAGCTACCTCAGCCTGGCGCAGTCGATCGTCTGGATGATCGGCTATCCGCTGTGGGGACGCTGGTTGAACCGCATCGGCACCGTCGGCGCATTGCGCATCATTTATCTGCTGCTGATCCTGTACCCCGTCTGTCACTGGTTCGCGCCGAACGCATGGTGGCTGCTGCCGGCCTACCTCGCCAGCGGCATCGCCAGCGCCGGCATCGATCTGTCGTTCACCAACACTGCCATCAACCTGGCCGAACCCGATCGCGTGGCCGAATACTCGGCGCTGCAGCAGACCGTCATCGGCTTCCGCGGCATCATCGGCCCGCTGCTCGGCGTGCAGCTGAATCAGCTCGGCGTGTCGATGGAAATCATTTTCATCGTCTCGATCGCGCTTTACCTGCTGGCGGCGCTGCTCACGCTGCAGATTCGCACCGGGAAATCATGAAGTGACGGAGCGCACGTCCGGTTGTACAATCAGCCCCGTTCGGGCCCATAGCTCAGTGGCAGAGCGGGAGACTTTTAATCTCTGCGTCGCAGGTTCGATCCCTGCTGGGCTCACTTCGATCCGAATTTCCGCGTGTCGGAAATTCGCTGCGCTTCTACAATCCACGCATGACGTCTTCTTCTACTGCGTGGCTCGATGCGCTGGCGCCGTCGCGCTTCGACATTCGCACTCGTGCGCAGGGGCCGGCCGGCGCGCTGCCCCTCACCCCCGAGCAGCTCACCTACGCCTCCAGCGGCGACCTTTTCGGCTGGACGCAGAACGTCGGCATGGGCTGGGACCCGGCTGAGCTCACCCGCCCGCAGGTGCTGATTCTGAGCACGCAGGGCGGCATCCGGGCGCAGGACGGCCGCGCCATCGCGCTCGGCTACCACACCGGGCACTGGGAAATCGGCCTGCAGATGCAGGCGGCCGCCGAGGCGCTGCGCGCGCTGGGTGCGATGCCGTTCGCCGGCTACGTCACCGATCCGTGCGACGGCCGCACGCAGGGCACCGTCGGCATGTTCGACAGCCTGCCGTACCGCAACGACGCCGCCGTGGTGCTGCGCCGCCTGATCCGCTCACTGCCCACGCGCCACGCCGTGCTCGGCGTGGCCACCTGCGACAAGGGGCTGCCGGCGATGCTGCTGGCGCTCGTCGGCATGCGCGATCTGCCGAGCGTGCTCGTGCCCGGCGGCGTCACGCTGCCGGCGGAGGAAGCCGAGGACCTCGGCAAGATTCAGAGCATCGGTGCGCGCTTCGTGCAGGGCGAAATCTCGCTGGAATACGCCGCCGAGATGGGCTGCAAAGCCTGCGGGTCGCCGGGCGGCGGCTGCCAGTTCCTCGGCACCGCCGCCACGGCGCAGGTCGTCGCCGAGGCGCTCGGCATGGCGCTGCCGCACAGCGCGCTGGCGCCCTCCGGACAGGAAATGTGGCTCGAAATCGCGCGCGCCTCGGCCGCCGCCGCGCTGCAGCTGCACGAACGCGGGCTGCGCGCGCGCGACGTGATGACCGACGGCGCGCTGCGCAACGCCATGGCCGTGCACGCGGCGTTCGGCGGGTCGACCAATCTGCTGCTGCATATTCCTGCCTTCGCGCACGCCGCCGGCCTGCGCCGGCCGACGGTCGAGGACTGGATCGCGGTGAATCAGAAGATCAGCCGCATCGTCGATGCGCTGCCGAACGGGCCGCAGAATCACCCGACCGTGCGCGTCTTTCTGGCCGGCGGCGTGCCGGAGGTGATGCTGCATCTGCGCGCGGCCGATGCACTGGATCTCGACGCGCTCTCCGTGTCCGGCCAGCGCCTCGGCGACGTGCTCGAGTGGTGGGAGCGCAGCGAGCGCCGCGCGGCGATGCGCGAGGCGCTGCGCGCGCAGGACGGCGTCGATCCCGACGACGTGATCCTGCCGCCGGCGCGTGCGCGCGCGCGCGGCCTCACCAGCACCGTCACGTTCCCGCGCGGCAACATCGCGCCGCTCGGCTCGGTGATCAAGAGCACGTCGCTCGATCCGAGCGTCGTCGGCGCGGACAACGTGTATCGCCGGGTGCATCGCGCCAAGGTGTTCGTGCGCGAGGCCGAGGCGATTCGCGCCATCAAGCAGGGCCGTGTCGAGGCCGGCGACGTCATCGTGCTGGCGTGCAGCGGGCCGATGGGCACCGGCATGGAGGAGACGGCGCAGGTGACCTTCGCGTTGAAGCACTTGAGCTGGGGCAAGCAAGTGGCGTTGATCACCGACGGGCGCTTCTCCGGTGTGAGCACCGGCGCGTGCATCGGCCACATCAGCCCGGAGGCGCTCGCCGGCGGGCCGATCGGCCGGCTGCGCGACGGCGACCGCATCGAGCTCGTCATCGATCGCAACGACCTCACCGGTTCGCTCGATCTGATCGGCTGGGAAGACGCCGACGGGACGCTGCAGATGCGTGACGCCGAAGCGGGAGCGGCGGAGCTGGCGGCGCGGCCGTCGCACCCGGCGTTGTCGCCGCACCCGGCGCTGCCCGAGGACACGCAGTTGTGGGCGGCGCTGCAGAACGCCTCGGGCGGTGTGTGGGGCGGCTGCGTGTACGACCCGGCGGCGATCGTGGCGGCGCTGTCGTGAGTTATGCAGTACCCGGCTTCTTAGAAGCCGGGTACTGCATAACAACCAATCAGGCCAGCGCGTCGTCGCAGAACTCGCGCACGCTGCAGCCACGGCAACGCGCCGGCTGCTCGTGGCTGCGCGCGACGTCGTCGGCTGCGGCGCCGGCGCGCATGTCTTCCAGCGCCACCAGCAGCCGGCGGCGCAGCGCCGCGTCCCACGGCACCACGAATTCGCGGTCGTCGTAGCGCACGATGCCGCGGCGCACGGTCGCGCCGAGCTGTTCTTCCACCAGCAGGCAGTACGCCGCCAGCTGCAGCACATGTCCGTCCCGCGGCCGCGCCGGCGCTCGGCCGCTCTTCACTTCCACGGGCGTGATCGCGCCGCCCTCTCGCACCAGGTAATCGGGCTTGCCCGACAACCGATATCGCTCGGAAAAGAACGGCCGATTTCGATCACGACCCGGCCCGGTGTCGCTGTACACCACCTCGCCGTCCGGCAGGCCGCTGCCTGCGCGCAGCCGCGCCGCGAGCACCCACAAGGCGATCGCCGCACCCACCAGTAATAAGACGTAACCCATCACCATTTGTAGGGGCGACCGGTTCGGTCGCCCAGGCCGCGTGACCGGTTCGGTCGCCCAGGCCGGTCGCCCCGCGTCAGCGCACGTCGATGCCCCAGCCGCCGTCGATGTAAATCACCTGACCGCGGATCATGCTGGCGTCCGACGAACACAGGAACGCCACCACCTTCGCCACATCCTCGGGCGTGACGAGGCGGCCGGCCGGCGTGCGCTCGCGGCCGATCGAAATCATCTTGTCGCGGTCGGGGAAGAAGTCGAGCGCGTCGGTTTCGATCAACCCCGGCGAAACCGCGTTCACCACGATGTTCAGCCCGGCGAACTCGACGGCGCAGTAGCGCGTGACCGCTTCGAGCGCCGCCTTCGATGCGCCGATCACCACGTAGTTCGGCAGCGTGCGCGCGCTGCCGATGCTGCTGACGTTGACGATCGCCCCGCCCCCGCGTTTCTGCATGAGCGGCGCCGCCTTCTGCGCGGTGAACAGCGCCGAGCGCGCGTTGATGTTCATCGTCCAGTCCCAGCCCTTGACCTTCTGCTCGAGCACCGGGCGGATGTAGCCGGACGCGGCGTTGTTGATCAAAATGTCCAGCCCGCCGAAATGCGCATCGGTCTCGGCGAACAGCCGCTCGATGTCGTCGGGGTTGCCGACGTCGGCTTGCACGACCAGCGCGCGGCGGCCGAGCGCCTCGATCGCGCGCGCCGTCTCTTCGGCGGCGCTGCGCTTGCGCAGATAGTTGATCACGATGTCGCAGCCGCAGGCGGCCAGATGCAGCGCCGTGGCGCGTCCGACGCCGCGGCCGCTGCCGGTAATCAGAGCGGTTTTGTTGGTGAAGTCGTACATTTTTCGGTGTGTTGAAAGGAGTGATAGTGGATAGTGATGGTGATAGTGGATGACCAGAACGCTCCACTATCACTATCCACTATCACTATCCACTATCACTAACGGCCCGAACATCCGCCGCGGAAACTCCGCGATGCGTTCGGGCCCGAGTCGTTCGAGTTCGGCGAAGGCGGCGGCCGCATCGACGCGCAGGCGGGCGATGTCGATGCCGCGGCAGATGTCGGGAAGAATGCGCAGGTACTGCTGTGCGCGCAGAAAGATCTTGCGTGCGCCGACGTAGTTGCCGCGTTCGATCTGCAGATACGCCACGCCGACCTGCAGGATGCCCTGATACAGCGCGCGGATCGGCCCGGGCTCGGCGCGCCAGACTTCCTCGAACGTTTCGTGCTGCTCCCAGTATTGGCCGGCGTTGAACTGCGCGATGGCTTCCCGCGCGCGCGCCGGCAGCGGCTCGCGCGCCGCGGCGGCGATGGCTGCCGATTCGTCCGGCCGACGATGCGCGCGAATGCATGCCGCGGCATCGGCGAGAAACGCCGCGCGATCGACGACGGCGTCGGCCCCGGCGCGGCGCATGCGTTCGGCGTCGGCGTGCGCGGCGATCACCAGCACCGGGATGCGCCGCGTGGCCGGGCTGCTCTTCGTCGTCAGCACGAGCGCCTCACATCGTGGATCACGCGCGTCGAGAACCAATAAATCCGGCTGCCGCATCGCCAGCTGCTCGACGAGATCGACCTTCTCGTCGAGCGACGCAACGTCGTCGCCGAGCGCCGTGCGCAGTTCGTCGTCGACGACGCATTCGATCAGTGGGCCGGACATGATGGCCATTCTAGTGGGCGGCATCGCGTGTGCGCACCACGAACTCGCGCGCACGCGCCGTCACGCGCACATCCGAAGTGATCGCGGCGTCGGCCTGCGCCGCGTCCGACAGCAGTACTTCGCGCACTTCCTCGACGGCGTCGTAGCTCAGGTTCGTCAGGTCTTTTCGCACCACGCGCACGCACTCGCGCAGCAGCGCGCGCTGCAGGCCGACGGGCATGGTGCGCCATGCGAGGCGATCGACGCGCACGCCGTTTTCCTCGATGCGCGCCGCTTCGGCGAATGCGCGCTGGATCGCCCATTGCTGCACGTCGTGGTCGACGGCCGCCAGATCGGCCAGCCGCGCCAGCACGCGCGCGACGCCGGGGTTGAACGTGCGCAGCAGCGGGATGAGTTCGCGGCGCACGCGATTGCGTGTGTGCTCGTCGGAATCGTTGCTGGAATCGTGCCGCGGCTGCAGGCCGAGATCGTCGCAGTAACGTTCGATCTCGACGCGCGTGATGCGCAGCAGCGGCCGCAGCAGCGTGAGCGACGGCGCGCCGGGCAACGGCGCCGCCGCAGCCATGGCGCGCAGCCCTTCGATGCCGGTCCCGCGCAGGAGGCGCAGCAGCACGGTCTCGGCCTGGTCGTCGGCGTGATGCGCCACGGCCACGTGCGCGCAGCTCGCCTGCGCCGCGGCGCGCGCGAAAAACGCATAGCGCTCGCGGCGCGCCGCGAGTTCGATCGATTCCCCGCTCGCTCGCGCTGCCGCGGCGACGTCGATGCGTTCGACGATGCACGGCGCGCCGTGCTGCGCCGCGAACGCGCGCACGAACGATTCGTCTTCGTCCGATTCCGCGCCGCGCAGGCCGTGGTTCAGATGCGCCAGCGTCACGCACTTGTCCGCGCGCAGCAGCGCGTCGGCCAGGCACAGCGAATCCGGCCCGCCGGAAATCCCGACGAGCAGCGCCGGCGGCGTCGCCCGTGCGACTTCCGCCCGGATGCGCGAGACGCGGTTGGTGACGGCCATCTAGATGCGGAAGGGCCCGGTCTCCTGCAGCGCCACCGGCACGTCCTCGATCTCGTGCGTCGGTGCGTCGAACGGGGCCGCCTCCGATACGCTGACGATGAGCGCCGGCTCGCCGGACGGCAGCCGCCCCACCCCCACGCCAACCGCGCCGGGCATCTGCAGCAGCGCGGCCTCGCAGCCGGCCTTTACGCGTCGCGCGTGGTTCAGCGCTGCGTCCGGCATCGGCACGGGCGGCGCACCGTTCCAGCGCAAGGCATCGATCATGCGGCGCGCGGCGCGGCCGCGGTGGCTCACCGCATGCTTCTGATGCGACGTGATCTCCGACATCGTGCGCACGCCGTCGGTGAGAAAGACCGGGTCGAAGCCGAAGCCGCCGACGCCGCGCTTTTCATGGGCGATGGCGCCCGGGCACACGCCTTCGAAGGCGTATTCCGTGTCGATCGCCAGCGAGATCGCCACCAGCACCGCGCGAAAACGCGCGCCGCGCGCGGCGTCCGGCGTCGTCGACAGCTCGCCCAGCAGCGCGGCGCAGCCGTCGCCGGCGGGCGCCTCTTTGTGATAGCGCGCTGAGCGCAGGCCCGGCCGGCCGTCGAGCGCGTCGACTTCGAGGCCGGAATCGTCGGCCAGCACCCAGCCGATCGACGCCGCGCGCGCGCCGGCGTCGCGCAGCGCCTGCCGAAACGCACGCGCCTTGATGCGCGCGTTGCCGATGTAGGTCGCCGCATTTTCTTCGGGGTCGAGCGACAGCCCGAGCTCGCGCGGCGTCACCAGCCGCATCTCGCCGGCACCGAACATCGTGAAGATTTCGCCGAACTCCTGCAGCTTGTGCGCGTTGTTGGTCGCAATGAGGATTTCCACGAGGGCATGATACCTACGTACCAAATGTACAATCCGCCCAAATGCGCTACCTGACCACCATCGGCGAAAAGACTTTCAAGATCGACATCAACCGCGACAGCGAGGTGGTGCTCGACGATGTGCCGCAGGAGCTGGACCTGCGCGCGATCGACGATGCCGGCTTGTATTCGATGTTGATCGACAACAAGTCGTATGAAGCTCTCGTCGAGGAAGAAGACGGGGAGTATCGCGTGTTGATCAACGGCGTGCTGTACCACGTGCAGGTCGCCGACGAGCGCGCCAAGCGGCTGGCCGAGGCTGCCGGCGCCTTCGCCTCGACGAGCGGCGAACTGCAGATGAAGTCGCCGATGCCCGGTTTGATCGTCGCCATTCCGATCGCCGAGGGCGACGTCGTCAAGAAGGGACAGGTGGTGCTGATCCTCGAATCCATGAAGATGGAAAACGAGCTCAAGGCCGCGCGTGACGGCACGGTGACGGCCATCAAGGTGCAGCCGCGCCAGGCCGTCGAGCAGGGGCAAGTGATGCTGACGATTTCCTGAGGGAGGAATTGACGGGGGAGATGCAGGAGACACCGACACCGAACGCGCTCGCCGCTGCGCTGGGGCTGCACCCGCTGATCGGCGCAGTGCTTTGGGCGCGCGGCTGCCGCGATGTCGCGGTGGCGCAGGCATTTCTCGATCCGGCGCGCTATACGCCCGCGCCGCCCGCACAGATGCCCGGCATGTCCGCGCTCGTCGCGCGGCTGCAGCGCGCCATCGCCGACGGCGAACACATTCGCATCTGGGGCGACTTCGACGTGGACGGGCAGACGGCGACCAGCGTGCTGCTGCTCGGCCTGCGCAGCCTCGGTGCCCGCGTGGATTTCACCATCCCCGATCGTGCCGTCGCCAGCCACGGCCTCAACGCCGACGGGCTGCGCCGGACCGCCGCCGATGGCGTGCGCGTGCTGCTCACCTGCGACTGCGGCATCACCGATTTTGCGCTCGTCGAGCTGGCGGCATCGCTCGGCCTCGACGTGCTGATCAGCGATCACCACGATCCCGAGTACGACGCCGACGGACGCGTGACGCTGCCCGCGGCGCACGCCGTAGTGAATCCCAAGCTGCTGCCGCCGGATCATCCGCTCGGCCAGCTGCCCGGCGTCGGCGCGGCGTGGAAGATCATCGAAGCGCTGGTCGGTGCCGAGCGCGCCGTTCCGCTGCTGGATCTGGTGGCGCTGGGCATCGTCGCCGACGTGGCAGTGCAGCGCGGCGACACGCGTTTTCTGCTGCAGCGCGGGCTGGAAAATCTGCGGGGCACGCAGCGGCCGGGCGTGCGCGCGCTGCTGCGCGTTGCTGGAACCGAAGCCCATTCGCTCGACGCCGACACGATTGCTTTCCAGATCGGGCCGCGCCTGAACGCCGCCGGCCGCATGGCGCACGCTTCGCTTTCCGTCGAACTGCTCACCACCGACGACGAGGCGCGCGCCGATGCACTCGCCGCGCAGATCGAACAGCACAACGTCGAGCGCCGCGCGCTGCAAAAGGAAATCGAGGCCGCGGCGGCCGAGCGCATCGAGGCGGATCCCGGCCTCGTCGGCCGTGCGGCGCTGGTGCTGCATGGGCGCGGCTGGCCGGCGTCGATCATCGGCATCGTGGCGTCCGGGCTGGTCGAGCGCTACGGCAAGCCCACGGTGATGATCGCGCTGCAGGACGACGGCGTCGGCCGCGCCTCGGCGCGCAGCGTCCCCGGCGTCGACATTCACGCCGCCATCTCCTGCGCGCACGACCTGACGCTGGGCGGCGGCGGCCACCCGATGGCGGCCGGCTTCGGCATTCGCGAGGAGAACATCGCGGCATTCGTCGAGCGGTTGAGCGAAGCGGTGGCGGCGCAGAAGGCGGCCGCGCTCGGCGTCGAGGCGCCTGCGCAGGAGAGCTACCACGTCGCGTGGCGCGACGCGGCGCTGCCGCTGGCCGAGCAGCTCGAACAGCTGGCGCCGTTCGGCGCCGGCAACTCGCGCCCGCTGCTCGTCGCGGACGGGCTGCGTTTCGTGCGCAGCGAGCCGCTCGGCAAGGACGGACGCCACCGCACGCTGCTGCTGAGCGACGGCGGCGACGCGCTGGCGCGCGCCACGTGGTGGCGCAGCGCGCATCTGCCGCTGCCGGAGCCGGGCGCGCCGCTGACGCTGCAGTTCACGCTGCGCCGCGACGTCTGGCGCGAACGCGTGCGCGCGCAGATCGAAGTGGTGGCCGTGCAGACGACGTCGTCGCCGGGGACGAAATCGACCAGCGACGCGGCGCGCTTCCGCATCGTCGATTTGCGCGGCGCGCCCGAGCGTGAGACCGCGCTCGATGCGCTGCGGGCGGAGCTCGGCGCGGCCAACGTCGCCGTTTGGCGCGAGCGCGCGCCCGAGCACGAGCCGCGCGCCGTGCTGGCGCTCTGGGATGCCCCGCCCGGCATGGAGGAGCTGCGCGCCGCGCTCGCTGCGATTCAGCCGACGACGGTGGTGCTGCTGAACGAGCCGACGTCGAACGCGGACGCTGCGGCCTTCGTGCAGGACCAGGTGCGCCGCATGATCAGCACCGCGGCCAAGCGCGGCGATGCGCTGGACGACGAGGCGGTGCAGCTGCGCATGGCCCGCCGCATCAATCAGCGGCCGGCCACGATTCGCGCGGCGCTCGCTGCGTGGCGCGGCGACCCGGACGCGCTGGCGCAGCTGGACTATCTGCTGAACGAGACCTGCGCCTGGCGGCGCTTCATGGCCGAAGCGCCGGCGGCGCAGGTGCTGGCGGTGTAGGGGAGTCGACCGCCGACGGCCGACGGCCGACGGCGGTCTGCGGTCTGTCGTCTGCCGTCGACTCCCCTACGCCGCCGCCGGATTGCGGTCGCCCATGAAGCGCTGGTGCCAGTACGGATACGGCGCGCGTTCGAGGCTGGCCGTGTCCAGGCGCTTGATCTGCTCGGGCGTGAGCGACCAGCCGGCGGCGCCGAGGTTGTCGCGCATCTGCGCTTCGTTGCGCGCGCCGAAGATGACGCTGGTGATCGTCGGCCGCGACAGCAGCCAGTTCAGCGCGATCTGCGAATGCGTCTTGCCGGTTTCGGCGACGAGCTCGTCGAGCACGTCGATGGTGCGGTGGAGCCCTTCCTCGGTGCCGGAGAGCGACGTCTCGGCCCACGCCGCGGTGCGCGTGCCGGCGGGCGCCGGCTGGCCGCGGCGGATCTTGCCGGCGAGGCGGCCGCCGGCCAGCGGGCTCCATACCAGCGTGCCGAGCCCCTGGTCGATCGCCATTGGCATCAGATCCCACTCGTAGTCGCGGCCGGCCAGCGAGTAGTACGCCTGATGCGTGACGTAGCGGCTCATGCCGTACTTCTCGGCGACGGCGTTGGACTTCACCACGTGCCAGCCCGAGTGATTCGAGCAGCCGATGTAGCGCACCTTGCCGGCGCGCACGAGGTCGTCGAGCGCGCGCATCGTCTCTTCCACCGGCGTCAGCGCGTCGAAGCCGTGCGTCTGGTAAAGATCGACGTAATCGGTGCCGAGGCGGCGCAGGCTGGCTTCGCACGAGCGAACGATGTGATGGCGCGACGTGCCGCTGCCGTTCGGGCCGGGCTCGCTGCGGAAGGCGCACTTCGTCGCCAGCAGCACTTTGTCGCGGCGCCCGGCGATGGCCTTGCCGAGGATTTCCTCGGAGCGGCCGCCCGAGTAGATGTCGGCCGTGTCGAAGAAGTAGGCGCCGGCGTCGAGCAGTTGATCGACCATGCGCGTGGCGTCTTCCACCTGCGTGTTGCCCCATGTGGCGAATCCGCCGTCGCCGCCGAACGTCGCCGTGCCGAAGCACAGCACCGGCACCATGAGGCCGGAATTTCCGAGTTTGCGATTTTCCATATCAATGTGTCGAAATGTATAGAAATATATCGAAATGTCGCGCCGAACTACATGAACGTAGCGATTTCCGTGAGGTCCTTCTTGCGGATCGTCGGCACCTGCGCGTCGTCCGCGGGATAGCCGACGACGAGCAGCAGGAAGGGGCGCTCGTTGTCCGGGCGTTCGAGGATCTGCGAGAGGAATCCCATCGGGCTGGGCGTGTGCGTGAGCGTGGCCAGGCCGGCGTGATGCAGCGCCGCGACGAGGAAGCCGACGGCGATGCCGACGGATTCCTGCACGTAATAGTGTTTGACGACATTTCCCGCGGCGTCGACGCCGTGGCTCTGCGCGAAGACGGCGATCAGGCACGGCGCAATTTCGAGGAACGGCTTCTGCGCGTCGGTGCCGAGCGGCGCGAGCGCATCGAGCCACTGCTGCGGCGCGCGGCCGCCGTAGAACGCGCGCTCTTCCTCTTCGGCCGCGGCGCGAATGCGCTGCTTGATCGCTGCGTCCTGCACGACGACGAAGTGCCACGGCTGCAGGTTGGCGCCGTTGGGGGCGGTGCCGGCGGCGCGCAGCGCGTCCTCGATCACTTCGCGTGGAACGGGGCGATCGGAGAAATCGCGCACGCTGCGCCGTCGGCGGATGTCGTCGTAGAACGCCGCGGCGCGCGCGCGCATGTCGTCGGCCGATCGTTCGGTGAATTCCAGCGGATGTTTGCTCATGAATGTTCTTCTCTGTCTTGCAAGCGACGCCGCATCTGCGCCGCCCACACGCCGCCGTAGCCGAGCGCGTACAGCAGCAGCGGCGCCGCGGATTGCCACGCGCCGCCGGCGAACAGCGCAAGCATGGCGCAAATTGCGTACAACGCAAGCGCGAGCTCGCCCCACATCGTGCGATCCGGGCGCAGGCGATAGGCGCCGGGTGCGCCCTTCGGCGTGCGTGTGAATTCACCGGTCGCGCGCGTGCGCAGCGCCGCCGCCATCGCCATCGTGTTCGAGAAGGCCATGCCCACGCCGAGCAGCAGCGCCGCCGGCAGGTCGCGCAGGAATTCACCGAGCGTGCGGCCGCGCGCATGTGACGAGACGAGCATCGAGAGCAGCGGCGCGGCGCTCAGCAGGCCGATCATCCCGGCCGGGCCGGACAGGTGCTGCGGCTGCAGGAGCAGCAGCGGCGTGGTGATCGACGTCAGCAGGATCAGCGGATGCACGAAATAGCCGGTCAGGTGCAGCGCACCGGCGAGGCGCTGGTGCGGCGCGAGCGACGAGCACAGCAGCGGGCCGAGCAGTTTGCGCACGGTCTGCACCGTGCCGCGCGCCCAGCGCGCCTGCTGGCGCTTGTAGGCGGCGACGTCGCGCGGCAGTTCGCCGGCGGCGCTCTCGTCGGGCAGATACCGGCCGCGCCAGCCGCGCAGCACGGCGCGGAAGCTGAGGTCGAGGTCTTCGGTGAGCGTGTCCGGCTGCCAGCCGCCGGCGTCGTCGATGCAGGAGCGGCGCCACAGCCCGCCGCTGCCGTTGAAGGCCATCGGCAGCGGGGTGCTGCTGCGGGCGATTTGTTCGATCACGAAATGCATGTCGAGCACGATGGCCTGCGCGCGCGTGGTGATTCCCTCGTCGCGATTCAAATATTCCCAGCGCGCCTGCACGAACCCGACGCGCGAATCGGCGAACGCGTGCCGGTCCACGATGAGGCGCCGCAGGAAATCCGGCTGCGGGGTGAAGTCGGCATCGAAGACGGCGACGAGCTCGCCGCCGCGCGCCGGCAGCCGGGCGAGGCCGTGCGCCAGCGCGCCGGCCTTGTAGCCGGTGCGTTCCGTGCGGTGCAGCCATTCGATGTCGACGCCGCGCGCGCGCGCGATGCGCACCGCGGCCTGCGCGATGTCGCGGGTGTCGTCGGTCGAATCGTCGAGGACCTGAATGCGCAGCAGATGGGCCGGGTAGTCGAAGGCGGCGGCCGACTCGATGATGCGCTGTGCGAGGTAGCGCTCGTTGTAGAGCGGCAGCTGCACCGTCACCGGCGGCAGTTCACCGGAGAACGGCGGGGACGGCGGCGGCCCGCGCCGGCGCGCGCGCGCGTAGAGGGCGAGCAGCGCCATCTGATGCAGGACGTAGACGGCCAGCAGCGCGGCGGCGCACACGTGCAGCGCCAGGAGGAATCGCATCGCGCGCTCTACTTCTTGTCGTCGGGGTCGTCGAGGTTGTCGAGATCGAGCGAGCCGAGGAAATCCTTGAAGGCGCCGAGGTCCTCGTCGGCGACGGAGGCGGCGTCCTCTCCCGGCTCCTGCGCATGCGCGTCCATTACTTCGTCGGCGACGTAGATCGGGCAGTCGCAGCGCACGGCGACGGCCAGCGCGTCGCTCGGCCGCGAATCGAGGGAAATCTCGCGGCCGTCTTTGGCCGTGAGCAGAATGCGGGCGTAGTACGTTTCGTCGCGCATTTCACTGACGACGATGTGTCGCACCGTCGCCCCGACTTCGCGCAGGATGCGCACGATCAGGTCGTGCGTGATCGGCCGCGGCAGGCGCACGCCGTTCATCTGCGCCGAGATCGAATTCGCTTCCGGCTCGCCGATCCAGATCGGCAGAAAACGGCGCGACGCGACGTCCTTCAGAATGACCACGCGCGAGCTGGTCATGTTCTGGCGAATGGCATCGATCTTGACTTCAATCATTGTTGGGCCCCGTGTCGCTCAGGTCGTCGAGATCGAGCGAGCGAATGAAGTCGTCGAACGCTCCCAGATCATCGGTGTTCGATTCATCGGTCGGCGGGATGACGCCGGCGGAAGACATGACGTCGTCGGCGACGAAGATCGGGCACGAGACGTGCACGGCGACCGCCAGCGCGTCGCTCGCGCGCGCATCGATCTCCACTTCCCCGCCCTCGCCCCGCAGGAAGATCGAGGCGAAGAAATGGTCATCGCGCAGTTCGCGGACGAGCACTCGCTCGATCGGCACGCCGAGGCCCTCGATCAGGCTCGCGGTCAGTTCATGGGTGAGCGGGCGCGGCGATGCCATCTGATTGAGCTTGAACGTGATCGCATCGCCCTCCGGCTTGCCGATGAACACCGGCAAACGCCGATTCCCGGTGATTTCCTTGAGGATGACCACTTGATTCGGGCTCATCAGGCTGATGCGAACGCTTTCGATCTGAACTTCGATCATGCCCGGTTTTCCCTTATAACGACGCAGACGTAGCGAAATTATACTCATGGACGAGTACATGAAATGAAGATCACCTTTTGGGGCGCCGCACGCACCGTGACTGGTTCACAACATCTGATCGACGTCGGCAGAGAAAAAATTCTGCTGGACTGCGGCTTTTTTCAAGGCCGGCGAGCGGATGCCAATGCGATCAATCGCAAACTGCCGTTCGAAGCCGGGCGCGTCGATGCCATGCTGCTGTCGCATGCGCACATCGACCACAGCGGCAACGTGCCGAACCTGGTGAAGAGCGGATTCGACGGCGAGATCTACTGCACGCACGCCACGCGCGATTTGGCGGCGACGATGCTGCGCGATTCCGGCGCCATCCAGGAGGAGGATGCGTACTTCCTGAACAAGCGCCGGCGCGGCGAGGCGCGGGTCGAGCCGATCTACGGCGTCGTCGACGCCGAGCGCGCCATGAAGCAGTTCGTCAGCGTCGACTACGGCCGCTGGATGAACGTGGCGGCCGGCGCGCGCGCGATCTTCCAGGATGCCGGCCACATGCTGGGTTCGGCCAGCGAGCTGATCGAACTCAGCGAAGGCGGCGTCACCACGCGCCTGTGTTTCAGCGGCGACCTCGGGCGCCACGGCCTGCCGATTCTGCGCGACCCCGAGCCGATGCCGGAAGCCGACTACCTGATCCTCGAGAGCACGTACGGCGGCCGCACCCATGCGCCGATCGCCAGCGTGGACGATGAGCTGTGCGAGGCCATCGCAGCCGTGGCGCTGCGCGGCGGCAAGGTCGTCATCCCGGCGTTCGCCGTCGGCCGCACGCAGGAGCTGGTCTATCGCCTGAATGTGCTGATGAACGACGGACGCCTGCCGGAAGTGCCGGTGTTCGTGGATTCCCCGCTGGCCGTCAACGTGACCGAAGCATTTCGCCAGCATTTCGAATGCTACGACGAGGAAATCCGCGCCGAGATGCGCCGCGACCCGGACGGCGGCGCGTTCGGCTTCAAGCGGCTGACGTACGTGCGCACCGTCGAGCAGTCGAAGTCGATCAACTTCATGCCGGGGCCGGCGGTGATCATTTCGGCGAGCGGCATGTGCGAGAACGGGCGCGTGCTGCATCATCTGCGCAACACGATCGAGGACGAGCGCAACATGATTCTGTTCGTCAGCTTTCAGGGGCCGGACACGCTCGGCAGCCGCATCTCCGGCGGCGAGCGCTACGTGCGCATCCTCGGCGATGAATTCACCGTGCGCGCCGAGGTGCGGCGCATCGACGCGTTCAGCGGCCACGCCGATCACGGCGATCTGCTGCGCTGGGTGCAGCCGCACGTGCAGACGCTGCGCCGCGTTTTCCTGGTGCACGGCGAACCCGAGGCGCAGGACGCGCTGGCGGAGGGCCTGCGCAGCATCGGCGTGCGCGACGTGGTGTGCCCGAAGCGCGGCGACGTGCACGAGCTGGCGTAGCGGCGGATTTTTGACGGCAACTCCCACCCATCCACCTTCGAAACGAAGGAAAGGTACCCGGCTTCTTAGAAGCCGGGTACCTTTCCTTCGTTTCGAAGGTCGTCAGGCAGCGTCAGCCGGGCACACGGCCGAATTGGACATAAAATCACGTGATGGTGCGCCGGTTGGGCGCGCTCTTTTTTGTATGGGAAGTGAGAGAGGAGGAATTTCGATGTCCATCACGGCAGAACAGGATCAGCGCAACATCGGCATGGAGCTGGTGCGCGCTACGGAGGCGGCCGCCACCATTGCGGCGCAGCATCTCGACCGCGGCACGCTCGGCGAGGCCAACGCCGCCGCCGCCCGTGAAATGAAGGCGGTGCTGCGCACGATCGACATGGACGGCGTCGTGGCCGTCGGCGAGGGCAACTCGCGCGATTTTCCGGCGCTCTTTCAGGGTGACGCCGCCGGCGCCGGGTCCGGCCCGCAGGTCGACGTGGCGCTCGACGTGATCGAGGGCACCCCCGAGCGCACGCTGCACCGCCCCGACGCGCTGTCGCTGGTCGCCGTCGCCGATCGCGGCAGCATGTGGAATCCCGGCCCGATCCGCTACGTGCAGACCATCGCCGTCGGCCCGGCCCTGCGCGACCGCGTCGATCTGACGCTCGACCTGCGCACCAACCTCGGCCGCATCAGCTCGGCGCTCAAGTGCGACATGCGCGATTTGAACGTGCTGGTGCTCGATCGCCCGCGCCACGCCGAACTGGTGCAGAAGATCAACGCCTGCGGCGCGCGCGCCAAGCTGCACTACGGCGGCTTCATCGCCGGTGCCATTCTCTCGGCCATCCCGGGCACCGAGGTCGACGTGATGATCAGCACCGGCCTGGCCAACGACGCCGTGCTCGCGGCGGCGGCCATCAAGGCGCTGGGCGGCGCGATCGAAGTGCGCCCCGACCCGCAGAGCGCCGAGGAAGCGGCGGCCGTGCGCGGCCAGCTCGGCTTCCGCTCGGACGTCATCCTCGACCAGGACGACATGATTCGCTCGAACGACGTGTTCTTCGCCGCCACCGGCATCACCGAGGGCAGCCTGCTGCGCGGCGTGCGCTTCGGCCGCCAGGGCATCGAGACCGACAGCCTGGTCATCCACGAGCGCACCGGCTCGATCCGCTATATTCGCGGCGTGCTGCAGCGGCGCAAGCTGAGCCGCAGTCGCATCGATCACGACGGCGAGGGCGGCTAGAGGCGGGCGGAAAGTGACCGTAATAGTAGAGAGTAGAGGGCAATGAGCAACTACAAAAACCATATCGGTGGCCAGTGGGTGGACGCATCCGACGGTGCCATCATCGAAAACATCGATCCGGCGACGGGCCAGCTGATCGGCCGCTTCGCATCGGCGACGACGGACGACACGGCGCGGGCGATCGCTGCGGCGCGCGCGGCGCAGCCGGCGTGGGGCGACATGCCGGCGCCCAATCGCGGCCTGATCCTGGACAAGGCGGCGCAGATCATCAACGCCCGCGCCGATGAACTGGCGGAAACGCTCACGCGCGAGGAAGGCAAGACGCTGGCCGAGGCCAAGGGCGAGGTGCTGCGCGCGCGCGACATCTTCCGCTACTACGCCGGCGAAGGCTTTCGCATGGGCGGCGACGTGCTGCCGGCCAACACGGCCGAAACGCTGCTGTTCACCCGCCGCGAGGCGCTCGGCGTGGTGGCCATCATCACGCCGTGGAACTTCCCGATCGCCATCCCGGCGTGGAAGATCGCCCCGGCGCTGGCCTACGGCAACGCCGTGGTGTTCAAGCCGGCCTCGCTCGTCCCGCACAGCGCGCTCAAGCTGGTCGAAATCCTCGTCGAAGCCGGGCTGCCGGCCGGCGTGCTGAACCTCGTGGTCGGCGGCGGCGCCGCCGTCGGCAACACGTTGGCCGAGAGCCGCGACGTGCACGGGCTGAGCTTCACCGGATCGTACGAAGTCGGCACGCGCATCTACGCGAAGACGGCGAAGAACCTGGTGCGCACGCAGCTCGAGATGGGCGGCAAGAATCCGACGGTGGTGCTCAACGACGCCGATCTGAAGCTGGCCGTCGACATCGCCGTGCGCGGCGGCTTCGGGCTGACCGGGCAGGCCTGCACCGCGACCAGCCGCGTCATCGTCGAGGACGGCATCGCCGACGCCTTCACCGAGGCGCTGGCTGCGGCCGCGCGCAGCCTCAAGGTCGGCAACGGCCTGGAGAGCGGCGTGCAGATGGGCCCGGCCGTCAACGCCGACCAGCTGCAGACAGACCTGGATTACGTGGCGGTCGGCAAAGGCGAAGGGGCGAAGCTGCTGGCGGGTGGAGACATCGCGCCGGGCGGCGGGCACTTCGTGCAGCCGACGGTCTTCGCCGACGTCGAGCCGGGCATGCGCATCGCGCAGGAGGAGATCTTCGGCCCGGTCATCGGAATTATTCGCGCGCGCAATCTCGACGACGCGCTCGAGAAGGCCAACGGCATCGGCTTCGGCCTTTCGGCCAGCGTGGTGACGAACGACCTGCGCCGCGCGATGCTGTTCTCGCAGCGCATCGACGCCGGCGTCGTCAAGGTGAACGAGCCGACCACCGGCCTCGCCCTGCAGGCGCCGTTCGGCGGCTTCAAGGGCTCCAGCGCCAACACCTTCAAGGAGCAGGGCAAGGCGGCGATCGAGTTCTACACGCGCACGAAGACGGTGTACGTGAAGTACTAAAACAAAACCAGGATTCTTAGAATCCTGGTTTCTTTCGTCAGTGCTCATCCGCATATTCCTGGCTGAGTCGCCATGCCCCGGCCGAAGGCCGGGGCATGGCGACTCAGCCAGAATTTACGGATTGACTCTCAGTTGCTGCGCATGAGCGTCGGCACGTAGATCTTGTTCGTCTGCGCCGGGTCGATCGTGGCGGTGGGCGTCAGCGTCGGCAGGGCGGGATCACGCGTCGGCGTCGGCGTGCGGGTGGCCGTAGCGGTCGGAGTGACCGACGGCGTGCCCGGGCCGGGCGTGGGCGTCGGCGTGGCCGTGGTCGTCGTGCCCGAGGTGACCAGCTTGGTCACCGTGCGCACTTCGCCGGCTGCCACACCGCGTGCGGCGCGCTCGCCCGGCGTCACCGTCTCGGTGTAGTAGTTCACGTAGACGATCGCGCCATCCTCGATGTCGCCAGCGTCGTCGTCGATCAGCGTGGCGTCGACGATTTCGATCGGCTCTTCGTCGATGAAGTATTCGGTTCCGGAGATCGTCAGCGTGCCGCTCGGGACGGTGACGTCGCCGCCGTTCGGCGGGACGTGCGCTTCGATGTGCAGGGCGCTGTTGACGCCGTCGGTGACGATGTAGGTGACTTCGACGAACGAACCGATGACGAAAGTGCCGCCCTTGGCATCGAACGTCGTCTGGGCGTCGGCCTCGTACGGCGATCCGGTGACGAGCCAGGTGCCGATGTAGCCGGAGACCGGCAGATCGTCGACGAAGCCGTAGATCGACTGCGTAACTGCTTCGCCGGGCGGCGGCGGCGGCGCGCAGTGTTCGTCTTCGGCTTTGATCTTGTGCGCGATGCGCGCTTCCCCGCTGGCCGGGAAGCTGTAGTACACCTCGGCGCAGTCGCCGATTTCCAGAGCGCCGCGCACGCGCGTCTGTGCGGTGGCCGAGTACGTCGCCCCGCCGATCGTCCACTCACCGAAGTTCGTCGGAGACAACGGCCGCGACTCGACCAGGCCGTACGACTTGCCGCCGCGCCGGTCGTCGTCGTCGATGTCTTTGGCTTTGATGCGATACGCCAGCAGCGTGCCGTCCGGCTGCGGGGCGAACTTCACCTCGACGATGCTGCTGATCGTCGGCGAGCCCTCGATTTCCGTGGTGCCGGTGACGGCATCGTAGAACAGGTCGCCGATCTGCCAGACGCCGTAGTCGGTGCCTTCCGGGCGGAAGTTGACCACGCCGTGCACCTCGGCCAGCCGGCCGGTGCGTATGCCGGTGCACTTGTAGTCCTCTTCGCTTTCGATGCGCGCGGCGACGATCGTGTCGGCGAAGTAGCGCAGCTTGACGCATTCGCCGACGCTCAGCGGGCCGTGTTCGAGTTCGAAGCCGGTCGTGCCGGTGATGGCCTCGTAATTCGTGCCGCTGATCGTCCACACGCCGAAGATCTGCGGCTCCTCCGGGCGCGCTTCGATCAGGCCGTATGTGGTGGAAATCGGTGCGCCGACGGCGATCGTCACCGTGGTGCCGTCGGTGAGCGTGACGACGCCGCCGGGGCGAATCGTCGAGCGCGTGCCGCAGTCGCCGAATCCCTCCGTCTCGGCGCGCCGTGCGATCAGGCTCGTTCGGTCGTACTGCAGGTTCACGCAGGCGCCGACGTAGAACGGGCCGTGGTCGGCTTCCAGCGTGGTCGTCGGCACGACCACAACCGTGCTGATGAAGGTGGTGCTGCTGATCGTCCAGTTGATCGACCATTCACCGATCAGGTTCGGATCATCCGGCAAGGAAGAGAGGACGCCGGTCAGGCGGGCATAGGACGCTGCGGCGCTGCCGCGGCAGCCGTCATCGGTTTTGATCTCTTTGAGGAAATTCGAGCCGGCGCCGTTGGTTTTGGCTTCGACGCAGGCGCCGACGCGGAACGGCCCTTTGCGCTGCTGGAAGCGCGTGGCGAACGTAGCGGTGTACGTTTCGCTCGAGGTCGTCGAGGAGATCACCCATTCCCCGACGAGCGCGGCGGGGAAATCGACGACGACGCCCTTGAATTCGTCGGAGTAGGCGTCATCGTAGCCCTCGAAGGATTCGTCGTCCTCGTCTTCGTCTTCCGGCGGCTGCGGCGTGCCCTGCCCGGGGTCCGGCGTGCCGTTGTCGTCATCACCGTTGCCCTCGCAGTCGTCGCTGGCGGAAATCTTTCCGATATTGTTGCCGATGTTGGTCACGCGGTACTTCACCTCGGCGCACGAGCCGATCGTCAGCTGATCGACGTCTTCGAATCGCGTGACGCCGCGCACGGCGCGGTAATCGACGCCGTCGATCGTCCAGATGCCGAATCGATCGCCGGTGACCGCGAACGGTGTGCCGTCGATGATGCCGGTTACTTCGAGGCTCTCGTCTTCGTCATCGTTGCCGGCGGGCGCGTTCTGCGCCAGCGCGGCGCCGCTGGCGAGCAGGCCGATGCCGAGGACGAGAGCGGAAAGGAAGCCCAGTGGGCGGCGCAGGAGCTGAGTGAGGTTGTGTTGCATAGAAATCACTGTATGAGTAATTCGCAATCTTATGCGTTGATGTTGCGGGGGCGGCGGCGAATGGTGATCGTGATGCTACGAATGTGTCTGCCTGTCGATCATGAATCGAGTGTGAGAAAGCTCTCATCGATGTCCCTCCCGCTACAATCGCCGGCACCCATGCGCACTTCCGAAATTCATCGCGTCACGAAGGAAACCGACGTTTTCGTAGCCCTGAACCTCGATGGCTCCGGCCGCGCCGAGATTTCCACCGGCGTCGGCTTCTACGACCACATGCTGCACCATGTGGCGCATCACGGCCTGTTCGATCTGACCGTGCGCGCCACCGGCGACCTGCACATCGACGAGCATCACACCGTCGAAGACGTCGCCATCGCGCTCGGCCAGGCCTTCGATCGCGCGCTGGGCGATCGCGCCGGCATCTCGCGCATGGCCGACGCCTGGGTGACCATGGACGAGGCGCTGGCGCAGGTCATCGTCGACCTGAGCGGGCGCCCGTACGCCGTCTTCCACGGCGAATTCGCCACGCCGGCCATCGGTGGGCTGGGCACGTCGCTCATTCCGCACGCCTTCGAATCGCTGGCCACGCACGCGCGCATGAACCTGCACGCCCGCGTGCTCTACGGCCGCGACGATCATCACAAGGCCGAAGCGCTCTTCAAGGCGCTCGGGCGCGCGCTCGACGCCGCCACCCTGATCGACCCGCGCCGCGGCGGCGTGCCGTCGACGAAGGGGGTAATCTGAGTAGATGGTTGCAGTAAGTAGTGATAGTGGATAGTGATAGTGGATAGTGATAGTGGATAGATGACTATCACTATCCACTATCACTATCTGCTCATTTCCCGACCAAACGATGACTCTATATGTAGTGGCCACCCCCATCGGCAACCTCGGCGACATCAGCGCGCGCGCGCTCGAGACGCTGCGCGCGGTCGATTTCATCGCCGCCGAGGACACGCGCCACACCGGCCAGCTGCTCAAGCGCTTCGAGATCGACAAGCCGCAGATTTCCTTTCACGAACACAACGAACGCCAGGCCGGCGGCCGCATCGTCGATCTGCTGACGCAGGGGCGCGACGTGGCGCTCGTCAGCGACGCCGGCACGCCGGGCATCAGTGACCCGGGCTTCACGCTGGTGCGGCGCTGCATCGCCGAGGGCCTGGCAGTGACGATGGTCCCCGGCCCGAGCGCGTTCGTCATGGCGCTGGTGCTGAGCGGCCTGCCCTCGCACTCGTTCACCTTCCGCGGCTTCCCGCCGCGCAAGCCCGGCCAGCGCCGCAAATTCCTGCAGCTCGACGCCGCGTCGCCGCACACGCTCGTCTTCTACGAGAGCCCGCATCGCATCGCCGCGCTGATCGAAGACGCGCGCGCCGTTTACGGCGACCGCCGCGCGGCGCTGGCCAACGACCTGACGAAGATGTTCGAACGCGTCGACCGCGGCACGCTCGGTGCGCTGCTCGCGCTCGTGCAGGCGAGCGAGCCGCGCGGCGAGTACGCGCTGGTGGTCGAAGGGGCGACGGGGCATTCCGATGAACTCGGCCGCGAACCCGAAGGCGACGAATGAACACACTTCCCACCGCGCACGGCGCGCTGCCGCTGCCGGTCTTCCTGCCCGACGCCACCCGCGGCGTGGTGCGCGCCGTCGACAGCGCCGACCTCGAGTCGGTCGGCATCGAAGGGCTGGTGATGAGCGCCTTTCACCTGATGCAGCACCCGGGCTCGACCACCGTCAAGGCGCTCGGCGGGCTGCACGCCATGGCCGGCTGGAACAAGCCGATCGTCACCGACAGCGGCGGCTTCCAGGCGTGGTCGCTGATTCGTGAAAACGCGGCCAACGGCACGCTGACCGACAAGGCGATCATCTTTCGGCCGCAGGGCGGCAAAGACAAGATCGTGCTGACGCCGGAGAAGAGCGTGCAGCTGCAGCTGAGCTACGGCGCCGACGTGGTGATCTGCCTGGACGACTGCACGCACGCCGACGACCCGGACGACGTGCAGCAGGATTCGGTGCGCCGCACGATCGCGTGGGCGAAACGCTGCCGCGCCGAGTTCGATGCGCAGACCGCGCGCCGCGACGGGCCGCGCCCGCTGCTGTTCGGCGTGATCCAGGGCGGCGGCTCGTTCACGCTGCGCCGCCGCTGCGCCGAGGCGCTGCTCGAGATCGGCTTCGACGGCTTCGGCTTCGGCGGCTACCCGCTCGACGGCGACGGCGCGCTGCTGACCGACATCCTCGCGCACACGCGCGCGCTGGTGCCGGCGCAGTTCCCGATGCACGCGCTCGGCATCGGCCATCCGCGCAGCATCGTGGCGTGCACGCGCATGGGCTACGAAATCTTCGACTGCGCCCTGCCCACGCGCGACGCGCGACGCGGCCGCCTGCTCGTCTGGAACGACGACCCGGCGCGCGCGAACCTGCACGGCGACGACTGGTTTTCGTACGTCTACATCGGCGACGACAAGCACATGAAATCGGCGCAGCCGCTGTGCGAATTCGTCGACAGCCCGGCGCAGCGCTATTCGCGCGGCTACCTGCATCATCTCTTCCGGCTCGAGGATTCCGCCTACTATCGACTGGCCACGCTGCACAATCTGCGGTTCATGGTGCAGGTGATGCAGCGGATCGGAGCGGAGTAGACAGTGATAGTGGATAGTGGATAGTGATAGTGGATAGTTACTATCCACTATCACTATCCACTATCAACTCTCTGCGACGCACGATGGAAGATCCCCTCGACTCCCTGCTCGCCGAAATCCGGGCGACGCCGAAGTATGCGCACGTGAGCGATGCGCTGATCCGGCGCATCGGCGCGCGCGAGCTGGCGGTGCGGCGCAAGTTCAAGGAAGCGGTGCAGGAGACGCGCGGCAAGCTGCATCAGGTGGGCGGGCTGTATCAGCCCGGGCGCATGCGCTACGGGGAATGGCTGGAGCGGATCGCGAGTGAGTCGCCGCCGGATGCGGCGCTGCGCGAGGCGATGGCGCACCACGCCAGCACGCGTGAGCGGCTGCCGATGCTCGCGTCGTTTTACGCGCACGTGTTCGACGGCCTGCCGCCGGTGCATCGAGTGCTCGACGTGGCGTGCGGGCTGAACCCGCTGGCGGCGCGCTGGATGCCGCTGGCGCCGGACGCGACGTATGTCGCCGTCGACGTATACGCCGACATGATGCAGTTCCTCGACGCGGCGCTGTCGATGCTGGGCGTGCGCGCGCGCTGCGAAGTGCGCGACGTGATCGCCGACTGCCCGAGCGACCCGGTCGACGTGGCGCTGGTGCTCAAGACGCTGCCGTGCCTCGAACAGGTCGACAAGGACGCCGGGCATCGGCTGCTGGATACAATTCGCGCGCGCTGCTTGATCGTGTCGTATCCCACGCGCAGCGTGGGCGGCCGCAACGTCGGGATGGCGCGACAGTATTCCGAGCGTTTCGACGCGCTCGTCGCCGGCCGCGGCTGGCGCATCGAACGCATCGAATTCGAAAACGAGCTGGTTTTTCGGGCGTTCCCCGAATGAGGTAGTGCTCAAATCTGGAATGAATAAACCGCGAATCACGACGATCGCCGTAGTGGACTACGGCGCCGGGAATCTGCGCAACGTATGCAAATCGCTCGAGCACGTCGGCGCGCCGAGTGGTGTGCGCATCGAGCTGACCGACGACGCTGCGCGCATCCGCGCCGCGGACAAGGTGGTGCTGCCGGGCGTCGGCGCGTTCGCCGACTGCCAGCAGGGCCTGCTGTCGCGCGGGCTCTTTCAGGTCATGCGCGACGTGGCGAACGACGGCACGCCGCTGTTGGGCATCTGCGTCGGCATGCAACTGCTGTTCGACGTCGGCGAGGAGATGGGCACGTGGGAGGGCCTCGGCCTGATCCCCGGGCGGGTGATCAAGTTCCGCTGGGCCGACGAGCCGCGCCGCACCGGGGAACGCCCGCTGCCGGTGCCGCACATCGGCTGGAATCGCGTGGCGCCGCGGCGGTCGCATCCGCTGCTGCGTGACGTCGATCCGCAGGGCTACGCCTACTTCGTGCATTCGTTTCATGCCGCCGACGTCGACGCGTCCGACGTGCTGTGCACGACGGACTACGGCTACGAATTCCCGTCCGTCGTGGCGCGTCGCAATGTTTCCGGCATTCAGTTCCATCCGGAAAAGAGCCAGGATGTCGGCCTGCAGATGCTGAAGAATTTCGTGGATTTTGTGGAAGGCATATGAACAGTTCGGATTTCGTGATTTATCCCGCCATCGATCTGCGCAACGGCCAGGTGGTGCGGCTGCAGCAGGGCGACCCGAATCGGCAGACGACGTACTCGGCCGATCCGGTCGAGACGGCGAAGCGCTGGGCGGCGGCCGGCGCGGCGTGGCTGCACGTGGTGAACCTGGACGGCGCGTTCGACGCGGCCGAAGCGTCGGCGGCCAATCGCGCGGCGCTGGCGCGCATCGCTGCGGCCACGCCGCTGAAGGTGCAGTTCGGCGGCGGCGTGCGCAGCCTGGCCGACGTGCAGGCGGCCTTCGACGCGGGCGCGTCGCGCGTGGTCATCGGCACCGCGGCCATCGAAAATCCGGCGCTGGTCGACGACGTGCTGGCGCGCTTCGGCCCGCAGGCGCTGGCCGTCGGCCTCGACTCGCGCGAGGGCCTGATCGTCACGCGCGGCTGGCAGACCGCGACGCCGCTGCTGGCGATCGACGTCGGACTGCAGATGCGCGAGCGCGGCGTGGTGCACGCGTTGTACACGGAGGTCGGCCGCGACGGCATGCTGAGCGGCGCGGCGGCCGAACTCACGGCGGCGCTGGCGCAGGCCACCGGGCTGCGGGTGATGGCATCGGGCGGCGTGAAGGACATGCGCGACATTCGCGAACTGCTGGACTACGCGCCGCGCGGCGTGGCGGGCGTGATCGTCGGGCGTTCGCTGTACGAGGGCACGCTCGATCTGGCCGAGGCGCTGGCCGCCGCGGCGGGGAAGTGATTCATGCTGGCGAAACGCGTCATCCCGTGCTTCGACGTGGCGAATGGCCGCGTCGTCAAGGGCGTCAATTTCGTGAATTTGAAGGACGCCGGCGATCCGGTCGAACAGGCGTCGATCTACAACGACGAGCGCGCCGACGAGCTGGTGTTCCTCGACATCATGGCCAGCCACGAAGGGCGCGGCACGACGGTGGAGATGGCGCGCCGCGTGGCCGATCAGGTGTTCATCCCGTTCACCATCGGCGGCGGCGTGCGCAGCCCGGAGGATTTTCGTGCGCTTCTGCTGGCCGGCGCCGACAAATGTGCAGTGAATTCGGCCGCTGTGCGCAGCCCGCAGCTGTTGAACGAGGCGGCGTGGAAATTCGGTGCGCAGTGCGTGGTGCTGGCCATCGACGCGCGCCGCGACGGCGATTCGTGGCGCGTGTATCTGAACGGCGGCCGCGTGCCCACCGAGCTCGACGCCGTGGCGTGGGCAATCGAAGCCGAGCAGCGCGGCGCCGGTGAAATTCTGCTCACCAGCATGGACACCGACGGCACGCAGGATGGGTTCGACCTGCCGATGATTCGCGCCGTGTCGCAGGCGGTGAACATTCCGGTGATCGCGTCCGGCGGCGCCGGCAAGCTCGAACATTTTTACGACGCGATCGACGCCGGGGCCAGCGCGGTGCTGGCGGCCTCGGTGTTTCACTACAAGACGTTTCGCGTCGGCGACGTGAAGCGCTACCTGGCGAGCCGCGGCGTGCCGGTGCGGTTCTAGCCGTCGAGCAGATCGCGCAGGCGGCCCTTGAGCGCGGCGCGGCCGCGCGTGATGAGCAGTTCGGCCATGCGATGGCTGAGGTTCATGCGGCGCGCCACGGCATCCACGCGCATGCCGAAGACGTAGCGCAGCATCAGCGCACGGCGCTGGTCGGCCGGCAGTTCGGCCAGCGACCGGCGCACTTGGGCGATGTGCTGGCTCATGATGATGCCGTCTTCGATGCTGGCGCCGTTGTCCGGAATTTCGATCTCTTCGCCGGACGGCGTCGTCAGCGAGGCGAACGTGGATTCATGCTTGTTCAGCGTGGTGCGTCGCCGCAGCACGTCGATGGCTTTGTGATGCGCGATGCGCAGCACGAACGTGCTCAGGCTGCAGTCGCCGCGGTAATCGCGCGCCGAGCGCAGCACGCCGATGAACGTTTCCTGCACCACGTCCTCGAGATCCGAATCGGTCAGATCCGGGACGAGGTGCATCACATAGCGGCTGACGCCGTGGGTATATGCCGAGAATAGTGCGTGCACCGCGGCTGGTTCGCGGCTCGCGATCGACGCGGCGAACTGAATATCTTCCTCACGCGGAACGACGCCTTCACGGCGCTGATCAATCATCATTGCGACACCTGCATACGAAAAGTGGCTTGCGCCCCATCGATGCATGGTAGGCAATACGGTGCCTGCGAAGATCAGCCCGGCAGGGGGAATCATCCATCCGGCCGGGGCAGGGAAAATTACCGTGGAGGAGGATTGTCGACGGCGAGGAAGTGCGGTAAAGAGCGTCGTCCTACACGCGCTCGTGCGGATCGAACAGACGTGCGTGTTCGTCGAGGGCGAAGCGATCGGTCATGCCGGCGATGTAGTGGCACACCACGCGCGTGAGCGGCATGTGGGCGAGCATCTCCTGCGCCCCGGCCGGCAGGATGCGCGGCTCCTGCATGTAGCTCTCGAAGAGATCGACGATGACGCGCTCGGCTTTTTTCATCATGCGGATGACGCGCGGGTGGAAGTACAGCGAGTCGTACAAAAAGTGGCGCAGTTCCTGATTGAGCGCCTGCGTGCGTTCGGGGAAGGCGACGAGCACGCCGGGATGCGCGCGCACGTCATGCACGTTCTGCGGCGAGGCGCGTTCGAGGCGCGCGGAGGTTTCCTGCAGCAGGTCGCTCACCATGCCCCCGACGAGTTTGCGCACCACGCGATGACGGCCGATGTCGTCGAACGGCGCGTCGGCGTCGATGCCGGCGCTGTCGCGCGCGCGCATCCACCACTCGAGCCGCCGCGCGTCTTCGATGTGGATCAGGCCGGCGCGCAGGCCGTCGTCGAGGTCGTGGCAGTTGTAGGCGAGTTCGTCGGACAGCGAGGCGATCTGCGCCTCGAGCGTGCCGCGCAGCCCGGGCTCGAACCCGGCGGGCGCGTGTGCTTCGTCGTACTCGGTCTCGTGCTTGGCGAGTCCCTCGCGAAATTCGTAGGTCAGGTTCAGGCCGGCGAAGTCGCGGTAGCGGTGTTCGAGCCGCGTGACGATGTCGAAGCTGCGCTGATTGTGGTCGAAGCCGCCGTGTTCGCGCATGAGCGCGTTGAGCATGCGCTCGCCGGAGTGGCCGAACGGCGGATGGCCGAGGTCGTGCGCCAGGCAGATGCCCTCGACGAGGTCTTCGTTGGCGCCGAGCGTGCGCGCGATGGTGCGGCCGATCTGCGCCACTTCCATCGTGTGCGTGATGCGCGTGCGGTAGTAGTCGCCTTCGGTGACGACGAACACCTGCGTCTTGCCCTGCAGCCGGCGGAAGGCGGTGGTGTGCAGCACGCGCTCGCGGTCGCGCTGGAAGGCGGTGCGGTACGGCGCTTCGGCCTCGGCGTGTTCGCGGCCGCGCGATTCGGCGCTGCGGCAGGCGTACGGAGCGAGCGTCAGAAATTCGATCTGTTCGAGCTGTTCGCGCGTGCGCATGCCGAGGGATTGTAATCAGGGGACCGCCGACGGCCGACGGCAGTCAGACTGCGGCGTGCTTCGGCGCGAAGCCGCGCAGCGCCGCCATGCCGGCCGCCATGGCCACGAAACCGGCGACGGTGAATGCGGCGATGTAGTTGCCGAGCGCGTCGTAGGCGATGCCCCCCAGCCAGCTGGCCGCCGCCGCGCCGACCTGATGTGCGCAGAAAACCCAGCCGTACACCGTGCCGACGTTTTCGCGGCCGAAGGCGTCGGCGCATAGTTTGATCGTCGGCGGCACGGTGGCGATGTAGTCGAGGCCGAACAGCACGGCGAACGCCGTCAGCCCGAGCGGATCGGTGACGAACGGCAGTGCGAGCAGCGATACGCCGCGCAGCACGTAGTACGCGAACAGCAGCCTGCGCGGGTCGTGGCGGTCGGTGAGCCAGCCCGAGGCGATCGTGCCGGCGAAATTGAACAGCCCCATGATCGCCAGCGTGTTCGCCGCGGCGTTGGCGCCGATGCCGCAGCCGACGGCGTACGGAATGAAGTGCGTGCCGATCAGCCCGTTCGAGGTGAATCCGCACACGAAGAACGTGCCGGCCAGCAGCCAGAACGTGCTGCTGCGCAGCGCGCGGCGCATGACGTCGCCGTCGGCCCGCGGCGCGTGTGCGGGCGTCCAGTTCTCGGGCGCGCCGTACGGCTTCTGTGCGTTTTTCGCCGGGCTGTCGAGCAGCCAGAGCGCCACGGGCACGATGAACAGCAGCGGCAGCGCAGCCAGCAGCCAGATGGCGCCGCGCCAGCCGGCGACCTCGGCCATGCTGGTGAGCCCGCGGATGAACACCAGCTGGCCAGCGCTGGTGGCGGCTCCGAAGAGGCCGGTGACCGCGCCGCGCTGCGTGTAGAACCAGCGATTGGCGATGGCCGCGCCGAGCACGCTGCCGATCAGCCCGGTGCCGATGCCGCTGGCCGCGCCCCACAGCAGATTCAGCTGCCAGAGCTGCGTCATGACGGCGCTGGCGGCCATGGCGACGGCGATGATCGCCAGGCCGATCAGCACGATGCGCTGCGGGCCGAAGCGGTCGATCAGTCGTCCGCTGAACGGCGACGCCAGGCCGAAGACGAGGATGCCGAACGCGGCGGCGCCGGCGACGGCCGAGCGCGGCCAGCCCATCTCGTTTTCGATCGGCACCACGAACACGCCGGGCGCGGAACGAATGCCGGCAGCCAGCAGCAGCACGGCGGCGGTGACGGCGACGACGATCCAGGGCGACAACGGGCGTGTGCGTGACATGTGAGGCGGCAATGTAGCACAGTGCCCGGGGCAGACGGCGGACGGGTGCATCCGCCAAAAGGGGCGAATCGTTCAGCCGGCAGCCGGCAGAGAGATCCCTCCGCTTTGCCACGTACGCCCGGAGATCGGTACGTATTAAGCCGGCAAAGCGTTCGGGATGACGGTCCGAGGGACGTACCACCCTGTCCGCGATTGTCGTTCCCTCTCCCGGAGCGTCATCCCGAACGTCTTGCCCGTCCGTGCAGACGTTGCCACGAACGAGCCAGGGCAAGACGGAGGGATCTCTCTTCGTGTGGCATCGTCGATGATTCGAAATTTCGCCCCAAACGGCGGATGCACCCCGACAGACGGCGGACGGCTCCTACAATGCCCGCATGTTCGACTTCATCACGCCGGAACGCGCGTTCGCGGTGTTCAAGGCGATTTCCGATACGCGCGCGCCGACGCTCATGGCGCGCCATACGCGCGGGCGCGTGATCGCGCAGCTCGTCGCAGAGCAGCGCGGCGTGCTGCGCTTCACATCGAATCTGCACGGCAGCGGCGCCGTCGCGCTCGAGCTGGGCGCGCAGGTGCGCAAGCCGCTGTGGTGCTTCGCGCACATCGACAACATCAGCTTCCTCACCGGTGCGCGCGCGGCGAACGGTGAATATGCGCTCACGCCGTTCTGCGAGGCCAAGCAGCATGACGGCCGCCGCGCGGCGCAGGCGCTGGGCTTCGACCCGATCACGAAGGGCACGACACTGCTGGCCGCGGGCTGGCTGATCACGCGCGGCGACGTGCATACGTTCGAGCCGGCCGCCGGCTCACCCGCCCTGCCCCTCGCCACGCGCGTGGTCTACGCGTCGGCGGCCGAATGGGACCGCGCCAGCGGCCTGGTGCACGGCTGCATCGACGACGCGGCCGGCGCTGCGGCGCTCACACTGGCGGCCATGGCGCTGGCGCAGTCATCCGCGCCGGTCGAGGCGCTGTTCGTGCTGAGCGACGAAGAGGAAGGCCCGGTGGCGCCCGGCCCGCAGGCGTTCGCCCGCGGCAGCGCGCGCCTGTTTCATCGCGCGCCGCGCGAAAGCCTGCCCGATCTCATCACCGTCACCGACACGCACGAGGCCGCAGCCGGCAGCGCTCGCTTCGGCGCCGGGGCGTGCTTCTCGGCGTACGGCAGCCGCGCGCGCGGCGGCGTCACCCCACCCGCCCTGCTCCACGCACTGCGCGAATTCGCGGGCGAACTCGAGGCGCAGGGCGTGCGGCTGGTCGAGCACGGCGAATACTTCGGCCGCAGCGACGATGCCTCGGCGGTGCTCGCCACGCAGAACGTGGCGCTGATCGGCTGCCCGGGCGCATTCGCCCACTTCGCGCAGCGGCCGCATGTGCACATCGACGATCTCGTGAACCTGGCGAAGACGATCGCTGCGCTCGTGCTGCGCGCGCAGGATGCGGAGTGGCGGGCGGCGTTCGGAGAGTGATGGTGACAAGTGATAGTGATAGTAGAAAGTCAGAGTAGAGAGTCAGAGTAAGGAATAGGGCGAACGATGACGATGCGCGACTGGTGTGAGCAGGTGCTGGGGCCGTGTGAATGGCTGGACGACGTCACGCGGGAGCATGCGGGAGAGCGCGCGTCGGTGCTGCGGCTGCGCGCGGCGTCGGGCGAGTATGTGCTGAAGCGTCATCGCGACATGCAGCATTGGCACAGCGAAGTGCACGCGTACGAGAACTGGGCGGCGGCGTGCGGCGGCGATGCCGCGCGGCTGGTCGCCGTGCGCGACGAAGAGCCGCGCGCGCTGCTGATCACCGCCCTGCCCGGCCGGCCGATCGAAGGCCGTGCGTTCGCGCCCGCTGTGGAGCGCGCGGCGTGGCGCGACGCCGGCCGCGCGCTGGCGCAGCTGCATGCGCTGCCGCGCGGCGCATTCTTCGGGCTGTGCGCGCGCGACGGAAATTCGATTGGCCCGGCGCACGCCGACGCGTGTGCGCACATGCATGCGTCGTTCGACGAGTGGCTGGCGCGTGGCGAACGCCTCGGCTGCCTGACGCCCGACGAACGCGCGGTGGTGCGGCGCGCGCAGGAGGCGATCGACGCATTCGCCGGCGAGCACCCGATCGCCTGCCATCGCGATTACTGCACGCCGAACTGGCTGGCGACCGACGACGGCGCGTGGGCCGGGATGATCGACTTCGAGTTCGCCGGCTGGGACGTGCGCACGGCCGACTTCAGCCGCTTCGCCGAATGGAACTGGATCGCGCGCCCGGATCTTTTCGATGCGCTCGTCGACGGCTACGGCCGCACGATCGACCGCGACCAGCTATTCGTCTCGCGCGTGTTCTATGCGTTCAGCGCCGTGGTGTGGGGCTGCGAGGTGGGCTACCTCGGCTTCGCGCAAGAAGGGCGAGAGGCGCTGAAGGTGCTGGCGATCAGTTAGCTTGATATACTTCTGCCCGTTGGGGAGTAGCCC
>JBIIIA010000083.1:0-10831 GCA_044235195.1 Thermoflexales bacterium | reverse complement strand
CTGCCGGTCGAATTCGTGCACAACACTGGATCATCGACCGCGCTGGTGGCGGTACTCGTATCGAGGTTCGCCATATACGGCAGGCTGCCGATCACCTGCGGCTGGTCGAAGTCGTCCGAAGTGATCGGTGCGACCGTCGGCGTCGGCGTACGCGTGATCACACGCGTCGGCGTGCGCGTCGGCGTGCGCGTCGAGGTGGGTGTGCGCGTCGCAACCGTGCGCGTCGGCGCCCGCGTCGACGTCGGCGTGCGCGTCACAACCGTGCGCGTCGGTGCGACCGTGCGCGTCGGCGTGCGCGTCGACGTCGGCGTCGGCGCGACCACAGCATCGAATGTCAGGCGCAGAGCGCCACCTACGCGCGCGCCGATCGATCCACTCCGCTTCTTGACAGCGACCACACTACTCGGCATGCGAACAGCATCGAGCGCGAAGTCGGCCACTTCCACGAGATACCGTTCACCGCCGGCGACGCGCATCGTCAATCGCGATTGCAGCGTTTGATCGGCATCGTCGTTGCATGCCAGCATCGTGCGCACGCCATCCGTTTCCCGGAACACGGCCAGCACCGTGTCATAGCTGCTGCCGAACGTGTTCATCGACAACGTGCCGGTGATCGGCGCGGTAAAGCGGTACCACACGGTCGAGCTGCCCCGATAGCCCGTGCACAATACCGGATCGGATGCTTCGAGCGTGGCGCCGAGCGTCGATGCCTGCATCTGCGTGGGCAGTCCGGGCACCATTTCAGGCGACGACGACAAGTCGTTCGCCGGCGGCACCGTCGTCGCCGTCGGCGACACAGGCGTCTCCGGCAGCACAGGCGTCGCCGTCGACGGCTCGGGCGTCGCTGGCAGCACAGGCGTCGCCGTCGACGGCTCGGGCGTTGCCGTCGGCGTAAGTGATCGCACAACCAGTGACAGAAAACCACCGCCCTGTGCGCGCACACCGGCCGGCTTCGGCTTCAGCGTCGCCGCCGCAGCCGTGGTCGACCAGTAGTCCGCCACTTCGATGTAATACGTCACTCCAGCCGAGTAGTCGATGTTCACGAGCGACTGCCTCGAGCCGCCGTTGTCGTCGTTGCAGGCGATGCGCGTCAGCGACCCGCGCGATCCGGTGAATACAGCCAGAACGGTGTCGTAGCTGCTGCCGGCGGTGGCAACCGCAGCGCGGCCGGACGTCGTCGGCGTGTAGCGATACCAGACGCTCGTCCCATGCTGCATACCGGTGCACAGAATCGGGTCATCCGACGCCCGCGTAGCCAAAGAGGTGTCGTCCACGTCGCTGAACGGCAGCCCAGTGACGTCGCGCGCCAGCGCAATGTCGTCCCACTCTGCTGCGACCGGGGTGGCCGTCGGCGCCGGCAGCGTTGCCGACACCGGCGTGGCCGTCGGTGTCACGGGCGTGGCCGTCGGTGTGGCCGTCGCCGTAAGCGACTGCACGGCCAGCGACAACGAGCCGCCGCCCTGCGCTCGCACCCCGGCCGGCTTCGGCTTCAGCGTCGCCGCCGCAGCGGTGGTCGACCAGTAGTCGGTCACTTCAAAGTAATAGGTGCGACCAGCGACGAAATCGACAGTGACGAGCGACTGCACTGAGCTGCCGTTGTCATCGTTGCAGGCCACAGCGATGAGTGCGCCGCGCGATCCGGTGAACACGGCCAGAACGGTGTCGTAGCTGCTGCCGGCGGTGGCAACCGTGGCACGGCCGGACGTCGTCGGCGTGTAGCGATACCAGACGCTCGCGCCATGCTGCATGCCTGTGCACAAAATCGGGTCATCCGACGCCCGCGTAGCCGAAGAGGTGTCGGCCGTATCGCTGAACGGCAGCCCCGTGACGTTGCGCGCCAGCGAAATATCGTCCCAGTTAAAAGGAATGGGCGTAGCCGTCGGCACCGGCGTCTCCGTGGGCGTCGGAGACGGGCCAGGCGTGACGGTCGGCATTCCGTCTGCCGGGGAATACAGCAGACGATTCGGTGATCCGGCACCGGGGTTTCCGACGATGCCGCTCGTCGCAGCGTTCATCATCGCCGCAGTCACATCGGCGGGAGAAGCGCCCGGAGAACGCGAGAGAAAAAGTGCGGCGACGCCGGCGGTGTGCGGCGACGCCATCGACGTGCCGGAAAGCGAGGCCGATGCCGAATCGCCCGTGTACCACGCCGAGAGCACCCCGACGCCCGGCGCGAAGATGTCCACGCACGAGCCATAGTTGGAGAAGCTGGCGCGCTGATCGCTGCTCCCGGTGGCGCCGACGGTAATCGCGTTCGGTGCGCTGGCCGGTGAGCTGGAACAGGCGTCGGCATTCGAGTTTCCTGCGGCCACGGCGTACACCACACCCGACGCGATCGAATTCTGCACGGCCGTGTCGAGCGCCAGAGACGCTCCGCCGCCGAGGCTCATGTTCGCCACCGCCGGCTTGATCGCGTTCGCCGTCACCCATTCCACACCGGCGATGACGCCGGACGTGTAGCCGCTGCCCGCACAATCGAGCACGCGCACGCCGTGCAGCGTCACGCCTTTCGCTACGCCGTACGCACTGCCGCCGACCGTGCCGGCGACGTGCGTGCCGTGGCCGTTGCAGTCGTCCGGGGCTCCGCCGTCGATTACGTCGTACCCTGCGCCTACGCGCCCGGCAAAATCACCGTGGCTGCTGCGAATGCCGGTGTCGATGATGTACGCGTGCACGCCGGAGCCATCGGAACTGTACGCATATGCACTATTCAGCGGCAGGGCGCGTTGATCGAGCCGATCGAGCCCCCACGGCGGATTCGACTGCGTGCCGATTGCGCGCATGATCTGATCTTGTTCGATGTACGCCACATCGGGATCGAGCGACAGACGGTTCACCGCATCGACGGTGAGATCGGCGACGTAACCGTTGATCACTCTGCCGAAGACCTGCGCCACGCGCACTCCACCCCGCGCCTCGGCCGCCGCCGCCTTCGAACGCAGCGTCGCCGCACCGGAAACGCGACCGTTGCGCATCACCACGATATATCGGCCGGGCACCCCCTTGCCGGGGGCGGCGGCATGCACCGCGGCGCGCGACGCCGCCGCCTGCGTCGGCGCTGGTGCGCCGACGACCGCAGCAGCAACAGCCACCATGGCCAGCACCGCGCGCAGGAAATTCGACGTGGAAAGAAAGACGGGTCGGATGTGTGCAACGAAGGATTTCGACATGATCAGGTCAGTACGCTCGGAGGACACATTCTACGGTCCCCGACGAACCCCCGTCCCCCGTCTTCCGACCATTGCACGACACGTGGCGGACATTGGCTGACGCTCGGCCTACGGCATTCGATCGATCAGATCGCCTCCACGATCAAGAGCTCGGACGTCAGCGCCGCCTCCAGCCGCATGGTCAGTCCCTGCTGCATGAGAACCCAGCCGTCGATTTCACACGATCGGCCGCTGTTGTCGAAGGTGACGCGATAGCGCCGCCCGACGTCGAGCCCGCGCAGGCGCAGCAGGTATTCCGGCTGCGTCGGTGCAGAAAGCTGAAAGAGACCGCAGACGGCGCGCGTGCGATCGCGTGAAGCCAGCTCGAGCACACCCCACCCTTTCGGTTCGGGGTTGGCCAAAACCGGCGTGTGATGGAAGATGCGCCCATCGGCCATGAACGGCCGCACGAAATCGCGATACAAAGCGATGAAGCGCCGCGTGCGCGCCAGCACGATCGGATTCCACTGCGCGCCGTGCGGCTGGAAGAACCCGAGCGTTGGGCGCACGAACGTCAGCAGCCGCCACTGGAAGTCGTACTCGGCCGTGGAATTGCCGAACTGGCCGCCGACCAGCCGATCGACGTACTCGGGCGGCAGCGCCATGGTCATGCCGTTGGTCACCGTGAAGGCGCGCGGCGCGATCTGCCAGTCGGTCACCCACGAATGATGGAAGCGCCGCACCAGCCCGTAGTCGGTGCGGCCGCCGCCGCCGGCGCACGTTTCGAAGATGACGTGCGGGAAGCGCGCGCGCAGGCGATCGTAGACGGCGTAGAGCGCATCGTAGTAGCGCCAGTAGCCGTTCTCGGCGAACGTGCGACCGCCGATTTCGCGTTGCACGCGCATGCCCTCGCGAATTCCGCCGGTGTTGTGATCGAGCCGAAAGAACTCGCATTCGTAGTCGGCGATCACGTGCGCGATCTGTTCCTCCATCCACGCCGCGGCGTCCGGATTCGTCAGATCGAGGATGTCGCCCAGGCGATTGTCGCCATCGTATGCCGTGCCGACCCATTCGGGATGCCGCTGCACGACGGCGCTGTGCTTCGCGATGCGCTCGGCGTCCATCCACAAGCCCCACAGCATGCCGTGCCGATGCACCTCATCGCGAAACGGCGCGAAGCCTTCGGGGAATCGCTGCAGGTCGACCTGCCAGTCGCCGACGGTGTTCCACCAGTGACTCTGCGGCGGCGCGTACCAGCTGGCGTCGATGAAGAATACTTCTGCGCCGATGTCCGCCGCGGCGCGGATATTGTGCATGACGTATTCCGGCGTGATCTCGATCTCGGGGCCGATGCCGGATTCGATCCAGCCGCCGAACGCGCGGCCGCGCGCCGGCGGCGAAAGCACGCTGCGCCGTGCATGATCGTGCATCGCCTGAATCGCTTCGTCGAGGTCGCCGATCACCACGCCCAGATGCATCTCCGGCGTCGATGCGCTCTCGCCGGGCGCCAGCACGCGCAGCGGCGCCGGCGCGTCCATGCCGGCGCGAAACCACATCGTGGCGGCGCGATCGGTCGTGCCGGCGTCGGCGTCGAGGTCGAATTCGAACGAGTAGCCACCGCTCCACGCGAACTGCCCGATGAAGTGCTCACCGGTGGCGTTGTTGCGCAGCACGAACATCGGATGGCGATGTCGATCGCGGCGATAGCGGCCGTCGATGCGAAAGCCGGCGTCCGGCAGATCACGCCACTGGAAGTCACCTTCGTTGCCCCAGCGCGCGTTGTCCATGTAGCCGATGCTGTACAGCGCAGCGCCGTCGCGCAGGTGCGCACGCCATTCGCGCCGGCGCTGCAGCACGCCGCTCCACGAGTACGCCGCGCCGATCGCCGCCGGTGCACTGCCGCGGTTGGCGACTTCCAGCCAGCGCACGAACACCGGCGTTCCATCGAGCAGCGTATGCACGCGCACTTCGATGTCGCACAGCTGGTGGCGCAGCGTGATCACGAAGTGGCGGCCGCGTTCGTCACCGATGATTTCCTCATGCCCGACGTATTCCCAGTCCGAAGCGAGCAGACAGCCGTCGACCTCCAGCCAGAACGACTGCGGCGCGAAGTGCTGCGCCGGATCGACGCGCCCTTCGTAGAAGTGCAGGAAGCCGGCGGCGCTCCAGCCGCGCGAGACGAGCCGGCCTTTGACGAACGATTCTTCGTATACGGCCAGGCCGCTGCGATAGCTCCATGTCGGAGCCGCTTCAGCCGTGAAATGCACGCTTGTATAGAAATTTTCGTCGGACATATGTGTGCCGTCACTGGTGCGATCCGATCAGCCGCGCGAAGGTTCGCTCATCGTGAGCTTGGCCTGCCGCACGAGCTCGGGCAGGTGATCGTCGTTGTTCATGACCTGCTCGCAGTGGCGCATGCGTGCCGGGTGCATCGTGCGCATCATGGCCGGGCCGTACGCCTCTTCGATCCAGAAGCGCGCGCCGCCGGAGATGTAATCACGAAGCTCGTCGATGCGCGCCTCGGGATAGCGCTGGCACAGATTCATCGTGAACATGCGGCGATGATCGTTGCCGCCGAATGCGGCATGCTTCAAGTTATGGTTGAACACGAGCAAATCGCCCGGCGTCACCTCTAGCGGAATGGCCGGCACTTCGCTGCCCTTGAGTCCCCACAGGCTGTCGCTCTTGCGAATCTGCGACTGCAGGTCCTGCGCGAAGCGATCGTCGATGCGATGGCTGCCGGGGATCACGCGCAGGCAACCGGTGTCGGCCGTCAGATGATCCAGATAGAACGCCAGCTTGATGTGGCGCGTCACGGGGTGCCAGCCGTCGGAATGCCAGCCGGTGTCACCTACGTAGTAGTTGCCGTCGCTGCCCATGTAGTTGAAATCATCGCCGAGCAGCGTCGAGCCGATCGCTACGATGCGCGGGTCGTCGATGAGCGATGCGAGCTTCTCACGCTGATCGATGAACGGCACGATGCACGAGCGCGCCTTGCCGTCGTGCACGTGCCCGTTGTGGCCGCCGCCGCGGTCGCTCCACGTCGCTTCGAACTCCTCGATGATCTCATCGATGCGATCGGCGAGCAGGCCGGGGAATCCAAGGTACCCGAAGGTTTCGAAAAAAGCGATCTGTTGTTCGGAAAGTTTAAATCCGCTGGACATGCACAGAAGAGTAGCCCCGGCGCGCGATTCGGGCAAACGGCTACGGCCGCGGCGTCGGCGTGCGACGGCGCACCGTGGTCGGGCGTGCCGGTGTCGCGCTCGGCGTCCACTCCGGCACGACGTCGCGCGCATCTCGTACGCCCACCGCGGCGGCCTGCACCCACAGCGCCTCGCCGTCGGTCATGCGCAGCAGGAGCCATTCGCCGGAGGGATCTCGCGCCTCGACGATGCGAATGTGATGGCGCATCGCGGCGCGCGCCTCCGATGGATCGAGCTGCGGACGGACATACACCAGCAGGCGCGCATCCGGCGGAATCGCCAGCACGAACGTGCGGCCGTCGATATCGAAACAGATTCCGCTGCGCGGATGGCACGGCGATTCCTCGGTCGCGCGTCGATTCATCTCGGCCGCCGTCGCGGTCGCCGCGCGCATCACGCGCGGATCGACCGTCGCCGTCGGCGTGGCGGATGCGGTTGCGGTGATCGTCGGCGCAGGCGTGGGCGTGCCGAAGATGCGCTGCAGCGGAGGGACTGCAGGGTCGGCAGCGACCCACAGCGCAGCAGCCGCAGCGAGGAGCAGCACAGCCGCCGCCGGATATACGGAGCGGCTGCGTCGCCGCACGATGCGCGGCGGAAGTACGACGGGCGGCAGCGCGTCGCCGCTGCGGCCCGGCGGGGCCGGGCGCGCCCTGCGCTGCGCTTCCCGCTCGTCGGCTACGTTCGCGTCCGCGTCGATCGATGCGCACGCGACGATGAAATGTGCATCGAAGGTGCGATGCACCTGTGCAGTGAAATCCCACGCGAAGAATGTGCTGCCGTAGGTCCAGTCGCGCGCAAGGATCACGTGTTCCGACTCACCGTCATGGAGCGGGACATAGCGAATGCGCAGCCGCACGCCAGCGCGCATGGCGGCGGCGATCGTCTCCCGGTGGTCTTCGAACTTTTCCGGCATGGCAGTTGCACAGTCGGCGGCTATCATATGCGCCGGATTCCTGCACGCCATGACACGACATTCCTTCACAGGTACGGCCAGCTCGACAATCACGATGTTAATCGGCGTGGGGCTGGCCGCTGCCGGCTTAGTGACGCTGACATCCGCTCAAGCTCACGGTGAATTCTGGAATCCATCGCAATGGACTTCGAACATCATCGCGAATCAGTCGCCGCTGCTCGGCACGATCCTGCTCATCGCATCGATCGTGGTGTTTATCTTGGCTGCAGATCCGGGTTCTTCCGGCGCATTCGCCGCCATGCATTCGGATCTGCGCACGGATCGGCGTCGAACGCACGCCCCCCGATTCGGTTTTTGGATCACTGCGCTGGCGCTCGCTTTCCTCGCAGCACAGGCTGTGATCGCACCCGGTGAATCAGGTCCCTCCGACGGCTTTATCACTGCGCTGTGGCTGCTGGCGCTCGGCATCGTGATCGCCAGCGTGCTCATCGATGCCGAATGGCCGACGAGCCGCACAGCGTCGATCGACGCACTGCGCACATGGTGGAATGCACATCGCCGAGAGGCAGGCGCGGTCGCCGTGGTCGTGCTGGCGGCGCTGCTGCTGCGCACGGTCGGCCTCGAAACCTACCCGTATGCGTTCTGCAACGACGAGGGCGAAATGGGAGTCAGCGCCCAGTGCATCCTCGACGGCCGCTGCACAGATCTGTTCGAAGTGGCCTGGGCAGCACAGCCGCGCATGGCTTTTCTGCCGACGGCGCTGTCGCTGTCGATCTTCGGCAATTCGGCGGCGGCGGCACGGCTGCCGAGCGCAGTGTTCGGTGCGGCGGCGGTACTGTTCACGTTTCTATTCACACGAGAAGCGTTCGATCGACGCACAGCGTTTCTGGCCGCTATCCTCCTCGCTGCGTTGCCAGTTCACATGCATTTCAGCCGCATGGCAGTAGACAACGTAGTCGATGCGACGTATTCATCCGCCATTTTGTGGCTTCTCTTCCGCGCCGTAAAACGAAATTCGATCGTCGCCGGCGGTGCAGCCGGCTTCGCCGCTGCCATGGCGATGTACACCTATCCGGGATCGCGCCTGTCCATCGCGCTCGGCATCGGCATGCTGATCTGGCTGCTGTTGTTCAGACCAGGTCTGCTCACCTCACGCCTGCGGCCGCTGCTGGCGTTCGCCGTAGTCTTCGCGGTCGGTGCGATGCCGATCTTCGCCTACTACTCGGTGCATCCCGAACATTTCTATGCGCGCCTGTCCGCCGAGAACATTTTCCAGAACGGCTCCTTCGAGAATGACTCAGCCGTATACGGCAGCGCCGTGGGTGCGCTCGCTCGCGCCGCACTGCGCTCGCTTCTCTCGTACGTAGGGACGAACGCCGTCGATGGATTCTTCCACGCACCGTTCGCGCACCTTCCGGAGTTCGGCGCAATAGCGCTGCTGGTCGCCGTCGGCCTATGTCTTCGCACGATGCGCGATCCGCGCAGCACGACACTGCTCATGTGGTTTTTCGCCGCAATCCTGGCGGTCAGCACCATCACCGCCGCACCGCCTTCCCACGAACGCATGATGAACAGCATGCCGGCGCTTGCCATACTCGTGGCCGTCGGCATCGGCAGCATCGCAGATCGACTGGCCCGATCGACGTCGATCGTGCGACTGAACGCCGGCCTGATCGCGGCAGCGCTGACCGCAGTGATCTGCGGCCAGAATCTGCATCGCTACTTCGTCGTCTACGATCGACAGCACTCCTTCGAAGATCGCACCAACGAGCTCTCGTACGAATCGCGCCTGCACATCGCCGCTGCCGGCCCGGATGGCCGCGTATACATCGTCGGTGATCCGTTCGCGTACCGCATGTTCGCCAGTTTCGATTTCTTTTCGCCGGGCATCGAGAAAATGGACTTCAACGAAATCACCGACGCCACGATCGATGCGCTGCCGAAGAGCAGCAACGCCGTATTTCTCGCGATCCCCGAACGGCGCGCGGATCTGGAGCGCATCATGCAGAAACTGCCCGGCGGCGTATTCGAACAGGTGCAGCGCAAACGTCAGCCCGATCAACCGATGTACCTCGTCTATACCCTGCGGAGAAATTCGTGAATATGTCGTGGATGATCCTTGCAGTCGTCTTCGCCGCGCTCGGCATCATCGTCGACATCGCCCTGCATCGTCTGCGCCGCACTGAATTCGAAGCACTGCGCCCAATCACGATGCCGCTGCAGCGCATGCTGCGCCGAATCACTGCGCGACTGACTCGCATGAATCGAATGGAGGCACCTCGCACAGACGAAGCCACGACGCGGACTGCGATTCCCGTCGCGGATGAGCCGCGCCTCAACACAAACGTCGCCGACGCACACAGCGAGCACATGCCGGTCGAAGTGCAGTGCACGCCGACGCAGAACAGCGCCACGGTCGTCGTGCGGGCCGAAGTCCCCGCCGGCGCGCAAATGCGCGTGACAGTGTCGTCGATCCGCGAAGGCGACGAAATCGTCACGCGCCACACCGTGGACTGGGCTCCGCTCACATCGACTGCCGCCGCCGCATCTGCTCGCCCATCCGCCACGACGATCGACTCCAGTTCTCCCACACACGCCGGGAATCGGCAGCGCATCCTCGCTGCGGCTGCGGCCGCAGCACGAAGCCTGCGACGGTTCAATATGCCCAGGGTCGCGTTTGCCGTCGCGCTCGGCATCTATCTGTGCACCGTGCTGATCGGCATCACACGTTACCCAATTTTCTTTTTCACCGACGAAGCGGTGCATTCAAACTTCGCTGCGGCGCTGCTGGCCGATGGCCTGCGAAGCAAAGATGGCACGCTGCTTCCGACCTATTTCCAGATCGATCCGTCGTTCGGCATCAATGGGCTGAGCGTCTACTGGCAGCTGCTGCCGACGGCGCTGTTCGGGCAAAGCGTGCTGGTGACGCGCACGACGGCCGCACTCGGCACACTGATCGCCGCGATCGCCGTCAGCCTGATGCTTCGGCATCCCCTGCGACTGCGTCTGTGGCCGATCGGCGCGTTGCTGCTCGCTGCGAGCCCATCCTGGTTCCTGCATGCGCGCACCGCCTTCGAATACATGCTCGTGGCGTCGTTCTACGCGTTGACGCTCTACGCCTACCAACGCTACCGCGACGGAAGCCGACGCTGGCTGTACGTGGCCGTCTTCGCCGCAGCGCTGACGTTCTATTCGCACGGTCTCGGTCAGGTGCTCGTCGCAGCGACGACCATCGCTTTCGCCGCCAGCGACCTGCGCCACCACCTCGCCCGTCCACAACGGAGAACGCTCGCGGGCGCGCTGGTGCTGGTCATCATCCTCGCACTCCCCTGGCTGCGCTTTCAGCTGAATCAAGAGAAAAGCGTCGTGCAGGAGCAGATCAAGCAGCGCGGCTCTTATCTCGTGAATCCGGACCTCACGCTCGTCGACAAAGCCGGCCGGTGGCTCAGCGAGTACACCTACGGCCTGAGTCCACAATTCTGGTTCCTGCCGAACGACCGGGATTTGCGCCGCCACACCATGCCGGACACCGGTGGTCTTCCACTCGCCGCCGCACCGTTCGCACT
>JBIIIA010000409.1:0-3319 GCA_044235195.1 Thermoflexales bacterium | reverse complement strand
TATCCACTATCACTATCCACTATCCACTATCCACTATCCACTATCCACTATCCACTATCCACTATCCACTATCTACTTCTTCTGCACCGCCAGCGCCTCGAACAGCGCGCCCACGTAGCGGATGCCGCCGAAGAAGTTCTGCAGGCTGGCGTTTTCGTTGGGGGAGTGGATGCGCGTATCGGCGTGCGCGATGCCGGCGCACACCACCGGCACGCCGCCGATGAACGACGACAGCGTGTACATCGGGCCGGAGCCCGGGCTGAGCAGGTCGATGATCGGCTCGTGGCCGTGGATGCGGCGCGCGGCGGCGGCGGCGGCCATCACCATCGGCGCGGTCGGGTCGCAGATCTCGGCGCGGTAGCCGCCCAGCCACTCGATTTCGATGTCGGTGAAGCCGTGCTTGTCCAAATGTTTGCGCAGCAGATCGAGCGTGATCTCCGGCGTCAGGTTCGGCACCAGCCGAAAATCGACTTTGGCACTGGCCAGCGCCGGCAGCACCGTCTTCGTGCCGGAGCCCTGCCAGCCGCTCGTCAGGCCGCAGATCGTGGCCGTCGGCGAAAACAGCAGCTTCTTGAGCGCCTCGTAGCCCGCGACGCCGCCGACGAATTCATCGACCTTCCAGTTCTGCTTGTACCATTCCTCCTGATCGCCCTCGAACGGCATCTCGCGCATGATCTCTTCTTCGGAGGGCGTCGGCTGCCGCACATGGTCGTAGTAGCCCTCGATCAGGATGTTCTCGTGGATGTCCTTGATCGACGCGAGCGCCCACGTCAGGCGCCAGGCGGCGTTCTTCGCCAGCGGCGCCAGCGACGAATGCAGGTCGTGGTCGACGCCCTTGACGCGCAGTTCGACGTAACAGATGCCCTTGACGCCGAGCGAGAGCCGGAAGCGGTTTTTCTCGTCGAAGCCGCCGAATTCCCACAGGCAGCCGTCGATCACGCCGCCGCGCGCGCCGGTGAACCAGTCCTTGTGCGCTTCCACCCATCGATGAAAATGCGGCGAGCCGACCTCCTCCTCGCCTTCGATCAGCCATTTGATGCGAATCGGCAGCGGGCCCTGCGTGGCCTGCCATGCCTCGACGGCGTGAATGCGCGAGACGAGCTCGCCCTTGTCGTCGGCGGCGCCGCGCGCGAAGATGTGGCCGTTGCGCACGGTCGGCTCGAACGGCGGCGTCTCCCACAGGTCGAACGGCTCGGCCGGCTGCACGTCGTAGTGGTTGTAGATCAGCAGCGTGCGCTCGGCGTCGGCCGGGCCGAGCTCGGCCCACACCACCGGCGGGGCATCGCCCTCCGTCGGCACGATCTTCACCTCGGCGCCGAGCGCGGACAGGCGCCGGGCGACGAGCGCGGCCATCTCGGGGATGCCCTGCCCGGTGGCCGCCACGCTCGGCTGGCGCAGGAAATCCTTGTAGTCCTCGAGCAGGCGCTCGCGATGGGCATCGAGATAGGCGTCGAAAGCGATCTGGTTCATCCGTCGAATGATACGCCGCCTATAATCACCCTGTTCGTCTTCTCGTCATGAATCGCGGCACGCTCACGCTCGTCCATCTCACCCACCTCGCGCACGACGCGCGCACGGCGGGCAGCCGCGCCGTGCAGACGGCGGCCGTGCTGATCTCGATCGCGTGCGTGCTGCTGGCCGATTCGGTGCGCATCGCCATCGCCGAACGCCTGCTGCTCGAACTGCTGCTGCTGCTGCCGATGGCCGTCGTGCTGTGCTACGCGCTCGGCGTCGTGCGCATGCCCGATGTACGCATCGCCGTTTCGCTGCGCGAACTCGTGGAAATGCCGGCCGTTCTCGAGACGCTGCATCTGGCCGACTCTCGGCTGCAGCGCGCCCGGCGCGACCTGCGAACGCTGGCGATGCACGCCTGCGTGCTGCTCGATTCGTACGTCTGGAGCCGCGCGGCGCTGCCCACCCCGCTGGGCGTGCGCATCGAGCATTTGAACGCCATGTTCAGCCTCGTCGACGCCTGGCTGCGCAATCGCAGCCTCAGCGGCGTCATCGACGCGCTGGCGGCTCACCTGCTGTGCGTCATCGACGCGCGCCCGCTCCGCCGACTGATCGACCAGCTGCGCGCGGCGATCACGCTGCGCCGCATCCGGGCCGCCGGCACGACGACGCAGATCATCGCCACAGACGCAGTCGCGCGCGCCGGCGCGCGCTGGCGCGCCGCGCCGCTCAACCTGCGCTGTTAGCGCGCCCGTTCCCCCGCACACACCGCACGATTCGTCGACGAGTCGCCGCTGCGCCGTTGTTTTTACCGCGCACCGGTTCACTCCCCCCGCCGCGTGCATCGCAGTCCGCGATTCACGCACCGATTTTTTCATTTCACGACGGCTCTCTCGGCCGTCGCCACTCTCGGATTTACTATGTTGACCGGAAACGTCGACCACCGCCTCGAACGCAAGCTCATCGAACTCTACGCCCAGCACAAGGAGCGCGCCGCGCGCATCGACTGGAGCTATCACGATTTCCTGCCCCTGCAGCGCGAGGACCTGTTCCACGACGAAATCGTGGCCAAGCCCAACGCCCGTCGCTCGCAGCTCAGCCCCGAAATCTACCTGGCCGTCGAAACCGCCATGCTCACCGAAGTGAACCTGCCCTGGTTCACCACCGAGCTGTACAGCACATTCAAGGGATCGCTGCAGGTGCTCGTCGATTTCGTCCACACGTGGACCGCCGAAGAGGACCAGCACGGTGAACTGCTCGACTTCTACCTGCTGCTGACGAACAACGGCGACGCGCTGGCGCGCCGCAAACTGCGCAAGACCGTCGTCGAGGGCGGCTTCGAAACCGGCCTGACCACCCCGCTCGAGACGATGGTGTACACCACGATCCAGGAGCGCGCCACCATGGCGTTCTATCTGAACGTCGCCCGCGCCTGCGAACCGCAGGATCCCGGCCTCGCCGCCATCCTGCGCCGCCTGGCCAAGGACGAGACGCTGCACTACGCCTTCTACCGCGACGCCACCCTGGCTCACCTCGAAGTACAGCCCAACCTCGTCAAGCTCGTCACCGACGTCATGCTCAGCTTCGAAATGCCCGGCCGCGGCATGCCCGACTACGACAAGCGCATGGCCGTCATCGCGCAGCACGCCCACTACGGCCCGAGCGAGTTCTACACCGAAGTCATCGACGAGCTCATGAAGTACTGGGACATCGCCCGCCTGCAGCCCGATTACGCGCCGGCGCGCGAAGCGCAGCAGAAGCTCGTGACGTACCACAACCGCCTCGGCAAGATCGCCGCGCGCCAGCTGCGCGAACGCAACCGCCTCATCGAACAGGCCGAGGCCGAGGACCGTCTGGCAAGGAATTA
>JBIIIA010000082.1:0-10880 GCA_044235195.1 Thermoflexales bacterium | reverse complement strand
TCCCTTTGGGCTCGTCGTACGCGCATACGACGTCGACGCGCCCAGCACGCTCGTCTTCGAGCCCGACCCGCCCAGGCTGCGGCCGGTCAGGATCCGCCCGCCGCGCACGCGCGGCTTCGCCGGCCCTATCGCCGCGCGGCAGGCCGGCAGCGGCGTCGACTTCTTCTTCCTGCGCGAATACCAGCCCGGCGACCGCCAGCGCGCCATCAACTGGCGGGCCTCCGCGCGCGCGCAGGCCCGCGCCCAGGCGCGCAGCGACCAGACCGTCTTCACCAATTTGTACGAGCAGGAGCGCATCGCCGACGTCGGCCTGATCCTCGATGCCCGCGCCAACACCAACCTGAACACCCCACACGGCGCGCTGTTCGAGCATTCCGTGCTGGCCGCGGCGGCCCTGGCCGATGCCTTCCTGAACGACGGCAACCGCGTCAGCCTGCTGATCTACGGCGGCGGCCTGGCGAGCGTCTTTCCCGGCTACGGCCGCGCGCATCGCATGCGCATCATGAACGCACTCGGCCGGGCCGAACCCGGGCAGCATTTCGTCTTCGAAAATCTGCGCAGCCTGCCCACGCGCATGTTCACGCCGCAGTCGCAGATCGTCTTCATCGGCCCGCTGCCCGGCGACGACGTCGACACGCTCACCCGCATTCGAGCGCGCGGCTACGCCGTCATGGTCGTCAGCCCGGATCCGGTGCGGCTGGCGGCGCCCGAAGCGCCGTCCGACCGCATCGAATCGCTGGCGCGGCGCACGGCGCTGGCCGAACGCGCGCTGCACGTGCAGCAGCTGCGCCGCGGCGGCGTCGACGTGGTGGACTGGGACCCGGCGCAGCCATTGGACGGCGCGCTGCGCACCGCACTGCGGCCGACGGCGATGCAGGCGCGCGGCAGCATCGGAGGCCTCGCATGACCCGCGCACGCACGATCTACGCACTGACGGCGGGGGCCGCCCTGCTGGCCGCCGCCGCGCAGCTGACCAACGACGGCACGCTCGGCGCGCTGGTGGCCGTGTGCATCGGCGCCGCGTGGCTGGCGGCGTGGAAACGCGGCCCCGATGCGCTGGTGGACCTCGGGCTGGCGGCGCTGCTGGCGACGGCGGCACTGGCCAGCGCCGGAGGCCGCCCGGCCGCCGCGGTGATGACGGCCGGCGTGGCGCTGGCGGCGTGGGACGCCATGCGCGCCGAGCGCGCGCAGCGCCCGTTCGCCGACGCGGGCGAGCGCGCCGCCGTCGATCGCACGCGCACTCGCTTCGCCCTGCTGACGGCGGGCGGCGGCATGATCGCTGGGCTGGCCGCGCTGATCGTGCGCACCGCCGTGCCGGCCGGGGCGCTGAGCTTCGGCGCGCTGGCGGCGCTGCTGCTGCTCAGCGTGGCGCTGACGGCGCTGGCGATGCGCCGCGAAATCGTGCAACGTGACGACGGTCCTACCTGACGTTCAAGGGACATGAAGAGCACCATCCATTCGAGTGCCACCGCAGCTTGGAGAACATGAGCGCCGAAAAACTGCGCAGTTCTTCGGCCGTGATCGTGCTGGCCGGCATAGTCTCCGATCGACTGCACTGGACCGGAAGACATCCACGCGCTGCCGTCGGCGGTCGAATTTCTGAAGTGCGACTTCGCCGAGCCGACGATCATCAAGGGCATCATCTGCCACGGGCTGTGGCTCACTTCACTCGATCACGATTCCCGGGCAGCTCGATTCGCTGACGACCATCCGCGAATTCGTCAAACGCGCCTCCGCGGAAGCAGGTCCGACCAAGCAGCGCGCCTATCGCCTGATGCTCGCTGTCGACGAAATTGCCGCCAACATCGTCACCCACGGATACGACGAAACCGGGCGACAAGGCGACATCGATCCGCGCACCAGCGTGCTCGACTACATCAACGGGGGGCATAATCCCCCCTACGTCGTCGCGGCGGACGGCGTGATCAAATCGACGCTCAAGCCGACCGGGCCGGCCGTCGGCATGATGCCGGGCAGCGAATTCGTCGTCGAGCACATCAAGCTCGAACCCGGCGACACGCTGATCACCTACACCGACGGTGTGCCCGACGCGCGCGATCCGCACGGCCAAGCTACGGCGATGCGCGCGGCGTGCCGATCGCCGCGGCACACCAGGCGATGGATCTCGTGCAGGAATCCATGCGCAACCACATCGCCGATGCCGACCAGTTCGACGACATTACGCTGCTCTTCGTGCGGCGCGACAATACGCAGGAATAAACGAACCCCATGTCTAAGATCATCTCCATCCATTCATATCGCGGCGGCACCGGCAAGTCCAACACCACGGCGAACGTCGCCGCCGTTCTGGCCGAACAGGGCCTCCGCGTCGGCATCATCGATACGGACATCCTGTCGCCCGGCGTACACATGCTGTTCGGCATGAAAGAGGAAGACATCGGGCATTCGCTGAACGACTACCTGTGGGGCAAGTGCAACATCGAGGACGCCGCACGCGACGTCACCATGCGCGTGTCGAACGGCCTCGCCGGCAGCCTGTGGTTGATCCCATCCAGCATGAAGGCGACCGACATCGCCAAAGTGCTGCGCGAAGGCTACGACGTCGGCCTGCTGAACGACGGCTACCAGCGCATCATCGAAAAGCTCAAGCTGGACGTGCTGATGATCGACACACACCCCGGCCTCAACGAGGAAACTCTGCTGTCAATCGCCATCTCCGACGCGCTGGTCATCATCCTGCGCCCCGATTCGCAGGACTATCAGGGAACGGCAGTCACCGTCTCCGTCGCCCGCAAGCTCGACGTGCCCAAGCTGATGATCGTCGTCAACAAAGCGCCGCCCTCCCTTGATCCGGCGCTCATCAAGAAGCGCGTCGAAGCGTCATACGCCAGCGAAGTCGCCGCCGTCTTCCCGCACTCCGACGAAATGATGGTGCTCGCCTCCGAGGGCATCTTCGCGCTGCGCTACCCCGATCATCCATTCACTGCGCTCATCCGTGAGGCGGCCGCCAAGCTTCTGAGTGACTAGCCCAGCCGCCCATGAACACCGCCCTCGCCCGCATCTTTCATCTGCACAACGGCGAAGCCGTCCCCTGCTGGACATGGGTGCTGACGTTCGGCCTCCGCCGCAGCCCGGCCAGGACGACCCGCAACGACCGGATCGGCGTGCAGGAAGCGCTGCGCGAGGGCACCAGCTTCCTGCACACGATGCCCATATCTGCTCGAGATCAATCCGATCCCCGGCCTGCATCCCGCGGATTCGGCGCTGACGCAGATGGCCATCCGGGCCGGCTTTTCCTACGACGCACTGATTGAAAAAATTCTGTACCATGCACAGCAGCGATGGTTCCCGCGCTAACCCAACATGACGACGTATACCGCTCCTAATTCACCTCCGCTCGGTTCCACAATTCCTGCCGGCATGATCGACAAATTACAGCGTCGGTTCATGAGCCTGCGCACCAAACTGCTGCTGACCTTCACCGCCCTCTTCGTCGCCATGTTCGGAGCCAGCTATTACTGGTTCTACACGTATGTCACCAACCTGGCGATGATGCGCATCACCACCGACCTGACGAACATCGTCAAGACGGCAGCCGACGGCATCGACGGCGACGAAATGGTCGCGATGTATCGCGAAGGACAGCCCAATACGGCTGGATTCAGCGATGACGCACGCTACCTGCGCCAGATCGAATGGCTCGATCGCATTCACAAGATCGACCCGCGCGCATGGCCATACACCTATGTACGGGGCACTACACAGAACGATATTTTTTACATCGCCGATCTATGGTCGCGTTACGACGCCAGCAAATCGACCAAATTCAAGGAAGCGTACGTCTCTAAGGGCGCGATGCTGAACGGCTTTCGCACGTTTCATCTGCACGCCGACAAGCCGTACACCGACAAATGGGGCACATGGATCTCCGCCTACGCCCCGGTCCGCAACAAGGCCGGCGAGATCGTCGGCGCAATCGGCGTCGATTACGAACAGTCCTACGTCGATCAGGTGCAGAGCGACATTCGCACCACGGTGGGCATCGGATCGGTGGCACTCCTCATCATCCTGTTCGGCCTGGTCTACGTCATGTCACGTGTGCTGACGCTGCCGATCGGCCGGCTGACCACCGCCGCGCGCCAAGTCGGCGAAGGAAAGTACGAGCAGAATTTCTCCGCAATTTCGCACACCAGCCTGCGCGATGAAATCACGCTGCTGGCGGAAGTGTTCACCAGCATGGCATCCAAGATTTATCAGCGCGAACAGAGCCTCATTCGCAAAGTCGAAGAGTTGAAAATCGAGATCGACGAAGCGAAGCGCCAGAAGCAGGTCGATGAAATCGTCGAATCGGATTTCTTCCAGGATCTGCAGGCCAAAGCACGCGCCATGCGCAAACGATCATGAATAGGGAGATGCGCATCCTCGACCGCTTCGCCGCAGCCGTGCAGCGCCACTGGCTCGCGCTCGCCGTGGGATTTCTGCTGCTGTATTCCGGCCTGCCGGTGCTCGCGCCGATGCTCAAGGCGGCCGGCTGGGACGGCGCGGCGCAGGTCATTTACCAGCCCTACAAGGCCATGTGCCATACCTACGGCTTCCGATCGTTCTATCTTTTCGGGGAAAAGCCCGTCTACACGCGCGACGAGTTCGAGCAGCGCACACAGTTCGACACGACGACCGCCGCCGGCCTGTTCGCCGCGCGCGATTTCCAAGGTGACGCCGCCATCGGCTACAAAATTGCGCTCTGCCAGCGCGACATGGCCATCTATCCGGCCATGGCGATCGGCGGCATGCTGTTCGGCGTGCTGCGCCGGCGCGTGCGCCCGCTGCCGTGGTGGCTGTTCGTGACGATCGGCGTGGCGCCCATCGCCCTCGACGGGTTTTCACAGCTGTTCAGCCAGCCGCCGTTCAGCCTGCTGCCCATCCCGCCCTTCACCTGGGTCAGCCCGCGCGAGAGCATCTGGCCGCTCCGCGTGATCACCGGCGCGCTCTTCGGCTTCTCGGCCGCCTGGCTGGTTTTCCCGCTCATCGCCGGCACCATGCCTGACCGTGACTGACGAAAATCGTTATGCGGTACCCGGCTTCTAAGAAGCCGGGTACCGCATAACGGCGATGCGCTACGATCGCGGCATGTCCGAAACGTCCGAACCCACGGCCCCCCGCCGCAGCCCGCTCACGCTGATCGTGCTCTTCTTGGGCGCGACGCTGTTCGGCGTCGGCGCCGCGCTGCTCGTCCTGAGCTACACGCAAAAGGACGCCACCGTCGCCAGCGTGCCACTGAGCGCATCCGCACTGCTTCGTGAGGGCAAACCTGCCCCGCTGTTCACGCTGCCCACCCTGGACGGCTCTCGCACCGTCTCCCTCGCCGACCTGCGCGGCAAGGTCGTCCTGCTGAATTTCTGGGCCTCATGGTGCCCGCCCTGCGTCGAGGAAACCCCAGACCTCGCCGCCGCCTACACCGCGCTCGCTGATCCCGACGTGGTGTTCATCGGCATCGGCCTGCAAGACACCAACGCCAACCTGCGCAAATTCGCCGACGAAAACAACATCCCCTACCTCGTCGTCGAAGACCCCGACGGCAAGGTCGGCGACGCCTACGGCATCCGCGGCATGCCCACCACCATCTACATCGATCGCGACGGCGTCGTCCGCTCCATCGTCAATGGCGCCGTGCGCAAGGATGCTGTCCTGGCGAAGATCACGGAGATGAGGGGGGGCAGTAGAGAGTGATAGTGAAGAGTGATAGTGATAGCGGCTATCTACTATCACTCTTCACTATTACTCTTCACAGCGAACAGTACCGCTCGATCCGCTCGCCGATCACATCGAGGCTGGCCTTCCAGAACGACTTCTTGCGCAGGTCGATCTTGAAGCGTTTGGCCAGCGTCGCCGCGTCCGCCAGCCCGGTGTCGGAGAGCAGCGCCTCGTACTCGGGCACGAACTTCTGGCCGCGCTCGCGGTAAATCGCGTACAGCCCGGTCCCGAACAGCAGGCCGAAAGCGTACGGAAAGTTGTAGAACGACAGGCCGGCGAAGTAATAGTGCGGCTTCCACGTCCACATGTACTTGTGCATGTAGCGCTCGTCCAGGCCGTCGCCGTACGTCTGGCGCTGGCAGCGCAGCATGGCCTCGGACAGGTCGTCCGCCGAGAGCTCGGCCGACGCCCGCCGCTGGAATACCTCCGTCTCGAACAGGAAGCGTGACGTGATGTCGACCACGACCTGCGTCTTGCCGATCAGATCGGTCTCGAGAATGGCCAGCTCGGAGGCCGGGCTGTTCACCTCTTCCAGCGCCGCGTCGATGATGAGCGATTCGCAGAAGATCGACGCTGTTTCCGCCAGCGTCATCGGCGTGATGATCTGCAGCTGCGGCTTGCCGATCTGGCAGTAATTGTGGAAAGCGTGGCCGAGCTCGTGCGCGATCGTGCTGACCTGATCGAGCGAGCCGTCGTAATTGCACAGGATGCGCGACTCATCGACCGCCGGCACTTCCATGCAGAATGCGCCGGCGCGCTTCCCGGGACGCTGCTCGGCGTCGATCCAGTTGCGATCGAAGGCGGTCTGCGTCATCGACAGCAGGCGCGGGCTGAACTTGCCGAACGTGCGCTCGATCAGCTCGCGCGCGTCGGGCCACGCGAACGTGCGCTCGTCGCTGCCGACCGGCGCGAACAAATCCCACCACGGCAGCCCGCCGTCATGCCCGAATCGCTTGGCCTTGGCCCGCAGGTAGCGTCGGAACTGCGGAAATGAATCCTGCATCGCGCCGAGCATGGCATCGAGCGTCTTGCGGTCGATGCGCGCAGCGTCGAGCGCGGAATGCAGGTCGTCGCGGCGGCCGCGCCGGCGATTGAGCACCGACGCCGTCCCCTTCACGCCGTTCATCGCCGCGCTGAGCGGCTCTTCGATCGTCTTCCACGCCGCATGCTCGGCCTCGTAGGCACGCCGCCGCACTGCGCCGTCGGCGTCGTGCTGCATCACGTTGATCAGCGCCGGCATCGACAGCGTCTCGCTCTGTCCATCCCCGCGGCGGTCGAAATTCACCGTCAGCTGCGAGACCAGATTGCCCTGCAGCTTGCTCCATGCATTGGCGCCGCTCAGTTCGAGGTCGCCGGCCAGATTCTCCTCGGCGTCGCTCATCTGGTAGCGGCTCTGCGCCGCCGCCTCGTTGAGAAAAAATGCATGCGCACGAATGACGTCGCCGCCGTGCTCGATCACCTCCGGCAGCCGCTCGATGTGCGCGCCCAGCCAGCCGGCGAAGCGCGTATCGATCTGGACGATGCGCACACCGATCGGCTCGAAGCGGCTCGACGCCTTGCGCGCCGCCTGGTCGAACGAATCGGTGCTGACGTGCGCATACAGATAGGAATCGATCGTCACGTGCAGCCGCTTCAGTTCATTGAACCGCTCGATGTAGCCCTGCAGAGCCTTCGTCATCGCCTTGCGCCCAGGCTTCTTCGCATCGCGCGAAATATCGTTGTCGATCAAATACTTTTCCAGAGAACGCACTTGGCGTTCACAGGATTTGATCGCAGCAGCAAGCTCGTCGGAATCGAGCGACGGAAAAACATTGGTGATGTCCCAGCGCGGCAATGCACTGAGTGATGCTTGAAGAGCCATGCCGGGATTATCGTCCGACTGCGTGCCACTTTTTCTGCTGATCAGTGCCCGAACATTCGGAGCTGCCGCCTACGTTTTCCACATGAGTTGTTCTAGAAGAGGTAGTAGTACTGTGGATAGTGTGGATAAGTGGTCACCCCCCCCACATATAAGGGATTGGCTTGATGCAAACCCTACAGATATCCCAGATTGAGTGCCTGGGATATTTCCTGCTGTGGATAACAAGTGGATGGAAAAAGAACAACGTTATCCACGCCTGTGGATAACCGCCATATATGGGTGTGGATATGTGGAAAACTCGACGTCATCCACACCCTGTGGATAACCGCCTGTGGATACTGTGGATAGTGTGGATAATTCACCTATCCTTCATGAAAGATGTGAACTCCCGCGCGGACGTTTCCCGCAACGAATCCGCGCTGCACGACGATTTGTCGCTCACGTCTGCAGCACGGCGGATCATGCGGCGCCATGTCGAGCAGATGACGCCGGCCGAGTGGAATGCGACCGAGATCGACGGCTGGCCGTCGAGCCGATTGAAGGAAATGCGCATCACCGTGCGCAAGCTGCGGATGGATCTGCGTATGTTCGCGCCGTATTTCAAGAAACGCACCATGCGCGGACTGCGCACGGGAGCCGGCGATTTCGCTGCCGTCCTCGGCGCGCCGCGGGAGTTCGATATGTTGATCGATCTGGCGCGCGGCTATACGAAGACGCAGGACGACGGACAACGCGGCATGGCGTTGCTCATCGAAGAATGGAAGGACCTGCGTCGTGTGGCTCGCAGCGCTCTTGCCGACCATCTGGGAGCCGAATCGCATCGACGCTGGGTTGCGTCCATGACGAAGTTCGTCGACGAATCGACCGATCACCGCGATCCGGTGCCGGAAGTCGGCGCGCCGTCCGTCGTTCGTCATGTGGTGCGCGTCGGTTTGTGGCAGCATCTTGCCGCTGTGCAGGCGTTCGATGTGTTGCCCGACGCACCGAATCCCGAGCATCTGCACGAGCTGCGCATCGCTGTGAAGCGGCTGCGCTATTTCGTCGATGCGTGGCAGGACGTCGTCGACGCCGCGCCGCGCGCGACGGTGCTCGCGGCGTGCACGGAGATTCAGCGCGCCCTCGGTGCAATCAACGACGCGCACACGGCTGGGATGCACGCCATGCAGTTCGTCGCCCGGCAGCGTGATCTGCGCAAATCGGATGCTCGCAGCATCGCTCAGTTCGCCGAAACACAGCAGCAATTCGTAGACGCACAAATACCGGCGTGGCGCGCCCTGCTCGCCCCGCTCTTCTCTTTTTCATAGTTCGTATCCATGAGTTTGCAAATCTTTTCTTCGTTCGTCGCCGTCCTGCTGTCGGCGATGCCGCTCGCTCTCCCTCGCCCGGCGGTCGCCGCCGTCGCTGCACCGTCCGCTCAGACCGCTCCTACTCCGACGGCCTCCGTTCCGACCACCGGGTTCGATCCCGGCCTGGTGATCACGATGGTCACCACCGTGATCTCGAACGGCGCGTCGATCACCGTCGAGACGCCGCTCGACCTCGGCGTCGTTCCGCCCCCCGTCGCGCCGGTGCGCCTGCCCCGCGGCACGATCAACATCGCGCTGCTCGGCACCGACACGCGCCCGGCCCAGGGCGGCCTGAACACCGACGTCATCATGATCGCCAGCCTGCATCCCAGCCGGCCGGTGGTCACGCTGTTCTCCATTCCGCGCGACACGCTGGTGTACATCCCGGGCAAGCACATGCACAAGGTGAACACCGCTTACAACAAGGGCATCGACGTCTTTCGCGCCACGATCCTCTACAACTTCGGCGTCGACATCGATTACTTCGCGCTGGTCGATTTCAGCGGCGTGGTGCACACCGTCGATGCGCTTGGCGGCATCGAGGTGGTCGCCACCTGCCCGCTGTATCACGTCTTTCCCAAAGACCCGTACTACTTCGCCGATGAAGCCGATCCCAGCATCGTCACGAAGCCGTACACGGACAGCTTCACCGGCGAGCCATGGGTGGTCGGCGCACCAGTGCCGACGCAGACGATCGAAATTCCCCGCCCGGGCGTCTACGAACTGAACGGCATGCAGACGCTGGCGTTCGCCCGTGCGCGCTACGGCGTGCCCGGCGGCGACATCGATCGCGGCCGTCGCGCGCAGCGCGTGGTGCGCGCGCTGCTGAACGAACTGCGTCATTCGGCGTCGCTGACTGCGATTCCGTCGCTCTACGCGCAATACTCACGCAGCGTCGTCACCGACATCGAACTGGATGACATCGTCGCCATGGCCACGCAGGCCGAACGCCTCGATGCCCTGGCGCTCCGCAACCGTTATCTCGACGGCGTCGGCATGACCGCCGTCACCCTGCCCCGCGTCGGCTCCGTGCTGATCCCCGATCATCGCGACGCGGTCAGCGAGTACGTGCAGCGTGCGCTGTCGGTTTCCGACAACGTGCGCGCCAACGACGGCATCCCGGTGGAACTTTGGAACGCCACGTACTACGACGACTACACCGCCGCCGCGACCGATCGTCTGCGCGAACTCGGCTTCGTCGTCGTGGAATCGAAGCGCGTGCCGGTGCAGCCGAAATCGCAGATCGTCGACTTCTCCACGAGCAGCAAGGGCAGCGCCGTGCCGCTGCTGCAGCGCTCGTTCGGCTTGTCCGCGCAGGCGATCGTCGCCGAGCCGCAGCAGCGCCCCGACGGCGTGCGCTATCGCATCGTCGCCGGCGCCGATTTCAACACCTGCTATCAACGCGGATACGAGTACCCGATTCGCGCCATGGCCGCCCCGCCCGGCGCAGCGATGACGACGACCGTCACCGCCACTGTGGCCGCCCCCGTGCCATCGCCGACGGCCGCATCGACGACGCCGCAGCCGACGTCGCCCGCCGCGCCATCGGCTACCCCGCAACCGCCCGCACCGACCAGCACGCCTGCGCCGCTGCCGACCGAAACACCGGAAGGCTGAAACGACCGATGCCCTACCACGCCCTCATCTTCGACTTCGACGGCACGATTCTCGACACCGAGACGCCGGAATTTCACATCTGGCAGCAGATCTATCGCGAACATGGCACCGAGCTCGAACTCGCCGAGTGGGTGTCCGGCGTCGGCGCCATCGGCGTCTTCGACCCGCATGCGCACCTGCAGGCGCGCGTCGCGCATCCGCTGCCCGACTACGACGCCATGCGCAGCGAAGTGCGCGCGCGACATCACGCAGCGATCGAGATCCTGTCGCCCCGCGACGGCGTGACGCAGGCGCTGGCCGCCGCCCGCGCGCGCGGGATGCGCACTGCGGTTGCGTCGAGCTCG
>JBIIIA010000081.1:0-10881 GCA_044235195.1 Thermoflexales bacterium | reverse complement strand
ACTTCTCCGCGCGCCGCCACCGGGAACGGCGGGTCGCCGAAGTGCAGCGCGATGGCCTTCTTCGTCTTGGCGCGCAGCAGCTTCTGGCCCTCGACGTCGCGTTGAAAAATCGGCGATTCGTACAGCGCCACGCGCTCGCGCGTGTCGAGCTCGGTCAGCACCGGCGTCGCATTCGATTCGTTGATCAACATCTGGTTCCAGTCCATGTCGATCTTGAAATGCGGCGGCGTGACCGCGCCGATGGCATCGACCTGTTCGTATACGTCCCACCACGGGCGCGCCTTGGTCTTGAGCGCGGTGTAGCCGCGCGCGAGCGCGTCCTGCGCTTCGAGCGCCAGCGCTTCGGGCGGGAAGTCGATGTTCCACCACGCGATCGGCACCGCCTCGCGCACCTGCGGCAGGTTGAACAGGCGGAAGGCCGGCACGCCGAGCGCTTTGCCGACGACGTCGTAGAGCGCCATCTGCAGGCCGGCGCCGAGCGAGTCGTCGCCGAGGAAGTCGGCGGCGTTGCGGCCCTTCACGCGCGCCACGGCTTCGTCGGTGACGCGGCCCCACGTGTAGTGCGGCAGGGTTTCGCCGTAGCCGACGAAGCCTGCGTCGGTGGTCACGCGCGTGATCTCGCAGATGCACCATTGCCAGACCTCGCGGGCATTCCATTCTTCGCAGCGCGGCGTCATCGGCGCACGCACGGTGATTCGTTCGATGTCGGTGACTTTCAGGTTCATGATGCGCCAGTTTGATGCGAGACGGCCGGGAACGCAATTGTGAAATGCGCACGGAGTCGTTCGCTAGTCGGCGAGGCGATAGATGCGCCGGGCGTTGTTCGCCCACATATCGGCGTGATCGTCGATGCCGCACGCGGCCAGCGCACGGCGCAGGTGCAGCAGCGTGTCGGCGTAGTCGGCGGCCAGCAGGGCGACCGGCCAGTCGCCGCCGTAGAGCAGGCGCTGCGGGCCGAACGCGTCGACGGCGGCGCGCACGGCCGGCTCGATCGGTGCGCCGCGCGCCTGGGTGAGCAGGCCGGACACTTTGACGACGACGTTGGGCGCGGCGGCTGCTGCGGCGAGCGCTGCGCGCCATGTGCGCATGGCGTCGTCGCCGTCGGCCAGCGGCGGCGCGCCGAGGTGGTCGAGCACGATGGTGAGCGACGGGTGCGCGGCGGCGAGGCGTGGCAGACGCGCCAGTTCGCGCGGCCCGGCCAGCACGTCGAGCGTGAGCTGGTGCGCCGCGAGCGCACGCAGCCCGGGCTGCATGTCGTCGGCGAGCAGCCAGTCTTGTTCGGGCCCGCCGGCGCGCACGCCGCGGAAGCGCGGGTGGGTGGCGAGGCGCGCGAGCGTCGGCGCGGCGTCGGGTGCAGCGAGGTCGATCCAGCCGACGACGCCGCGGATCCACGGATGCGCCGCAGTCAGCGACAGGACCCATTCTGCTTCGTCGACGCTGCCGTCGGCCTGCACGAACACGGCTTCGACGACGCCGGCGTCGTGCAGCGTGCGCGCGGCTTCGTCGACGAGGAAGCTGCGGCCGAGGGGCGGCGCGCCGCGCGTGATCCAGGCGTAGTCGAAGCGTTGCAGGTCCCACAGATGGAGGTGGGTGTCGATGATGGTCATGACGAATACAAAAGAAAAATTTCGACGCTCATGCCGGCAGCACCTCGCGCAGCAGGCGCAGGAAGTTGCCGCCGGCGACGGCGCGCACGTCGTCATCGGGGAGGCCGGCCTGCGACAGTGCATCGATCACGGCGGGCAGCACGGCGGTGTTGAAGTGTGTGCCGATGCCGACGTGCGCGGCGCCGATTGCGTCGACGGCGTGCAGGATCAGGTGCACGGTGGCAGTGAGCGCGTCGGCGGGAATGCGTTCGTACGGCTGTTCGGCGGGCGGGCGGGGGATGGGCGGCAGGATGCCGAGCACGCCGCCGCGCGCGGCGAGGGCGCGCATGAATTCGCGCGAGGCGTTGCGCGCCGATGGCTCGAGTTCGCGCGGGTTGGAGTGGCTGGCGACGCACGGGCGCGACGAGGCGTCGATGATGTCGAGCGCGCTGCGTTCGTGCGTGTGCGACAGATCGATGACGATGCCGGCCTCGTTCATGGCGTCGATCAGGCGCACACCGAGGTCGGTCAGGCCGCCGGGCCGCGATTCGTTCCACGCGTCGTAGCCCAGGTCGCGCATGCCCTGCGAGAGGGTGATCATGCGCAGGCCGAGGCGGGCGAAGGCGTGCAGGATGGTGGGCGAATCGCCGAACCAGTCGCTGCGGTTGGCGGCGAGCAGGATGCCGAGGCGGCCGGCCCGCTGCGCTTCGTCGAGGTGTGCGCGCCGCGTGACGAGCTGTACGTGATCGGGAGCGGCGTCGACCTGGCGCAGGAAGCGTTCGAGGACGGCGAGCGTGAGTGCCGTCGCGTCGTGGACGGCGGCGGTGAGGAAGAGCGGCTCGCCGTCGCGGCCCGGGCGTCGTTCGGGCTGCGCGCGCCAGAGGCCGGCGAAATCGTCGCCGTATTCGCGCGGGCCGCCTTTGCAGACGACGAGGTGCAGCCCCCATTCCCGCCATTTGACGAAGTCGCCGCGGCAGGTGGAGCGATCGGCGACGGTCAAGTCGACGTGATCGAGGACGTGGCGCGGATGCGTAAGATTTTCCGCGAGGAGGTCGGCGCGGTACATCACGGGGTGGGCGCGCGTTCGTCGATGAGCTGCTCGGCGCGCAGTTCCTGCCAGAACGCGGCGGGGACCGGGGCGCGGAAGGCGGCGAGGTTGTCGTCGATTTCCTGCGGCGAGACCATGCCGAGCACGAGTGATTTCACGGCCGGGTGGGCGAGGGGAAATTGCAGCGCCGCCGATTTCAGCGCGACGCCGTGGCGGGCGCACACGGCTTCGATGCGGCGCACGCGCTCCATGATGTGCGGCGGCGCCTCGGCGTACTGATAGCGCGCGCCGGGTCGTGCGCCGGTGGCGAGGATGCCGGTGTTGAACACGCCGCCGAGAAAGACGCTGATGTTCTTCGCCAGGCACAGCGGGAGGTATTCACCGATCGGGTCCTGTTCGAGAAGGGTGTAGCGGCCGGCGAGCAGGAAGCAGTCGAAGTCGGCGCTGCGGGCGAATTCGGCCTGCATCTGCCACTGGTTCATGCCGGCGCCGATGGCGCGCACGACGCCCTGCGCCTTGAGTTCGGCGAGCGCCGGATACGCTTCCTCGAGCGCGCCGCGGAAATGGTCGTCGGCGTCGTGGATGAGCGCCATATCGAGGTAGTCGGTGCGCAGGCGTTTCAGGCTGTCTTCGACGCTGCGCAGGACCATGTCGCGGGCGTACGAGCGCGTGAGCGTGCCGTCGGCATCGACCACCACGCCGACCTTGCTTTCGAGCACGATCGAGCGGCGCGGGACGTCGGCGAGCGCGTCGCCGAGGCGCGATTCGCTGAGTCCGGCGCCGTAGAGCGGGGCAGTGTCGAAGAAGCGGATGTCGCGCGCCAGGCAATGGCGAACGGTGTCGTGGGCGAGCGCCGCGGTGCGCACGGCGAACGGATCGGCGCCAGTGGCGCCGAGCGGGGCGGCGCCGAGGCCGATGGTGGGGACGGGGAATGTGACGGGCATAGGATTCAGCGAGTGGAGATCACACCGCGCACGTAGTCGGCTTCGGTGCTGAGTAGAAAGGCGATCACCTCGGCGACGCCGTGCGGGTCGCCGAGTTCGGCGGCGACGGCGGCGAGATGTTCCTCGACGTTGCGGCCGGTGCGGTGCGCTTCTTCCTCGACCACCGACATTTTCAGCGGTGTGCGGATGCCGCCCGGGCTGAGCGTGTTGACGCGGATGCCTTCCGGGGCCAGCTTATTGGCCAGCGTGATGCTGAGCGCGCTGACGCTGCCCTTGCTGGCACCGTAGGCATACGAGCTGCTGGCATTGTATGCGGCCGGCGACGAAATCAGCACGAGGGCGGGCTTGCGTCCCTTGCGCAGCAGTGGAACGGCATGCTTGGCGCACAGGAAACTGCCGACTGTATTTACGTCCATCACGCGACGGAACAATTCGACTTCGAGTTCCTCGATCGGGACGAAAGCGCCTTGCAGGATGCCGGCTGCCTGTACTACGCCGTCCAGATGACCGTGAGTGCGCGCGATGGCATCGAACATGGCGGCGATGTCTTGTTCGCGCGTGACGTCGACGTGATGAAATGGTGCGCCGATGGATGCAGCGACGGCGCCGCCGGCTGAATCGTTGGCGTCGGCGACGATGACGCGCGCATTGCGTTCGGCGGCAATCTTTGCAGTGGCTCGGCCGATGCCGGTGGCGCCGCCGATCACGAGAATCGTACGATCTGTTAGTGGCATGTTCTCCTGGGGCCGCTTCGCCGCTTTCGTGTCGAATCAGGCAGCAGTGCGACGGGGATATTGTGCATGTCTTGTTGCGTTGTGCAACTGGGGGAATGAAGTCCGTCGTCGTTATTTCCCCATGCACTCAACGCGTCGCTGGTATATAACGCGTCCACAGAGGAACATATGCATACTATCGTTTACGCTTTCGACGACTTCGACATGGAAGTTGAAAAGTCCGTTCTTTCGGCGCTGCCGCATCGTCTCGTGCCTTCCCACGGCCTGGAGTCGGCCGAATCGCGCGCGGTGCTGCGCGATGCCGACGCGCTGATGGTGACGCTGCAACGCGTGACCGCCGAAGTGTTGGACGCCATGCCGAAGTGCAAACTGGTGAGCCGTCTGGGCGTCGGGCTGGACAGCATCGACCTGAAGGCGGCGGAGGAGCGCGGCGTTTGGGTGGCGAACGTGCCCGACTACGGCGTCGACGAAGTGTCGACGCACGCCATGGCGCTGCTGCTGGCGCAGCTGCGCGGCGTGGTTCCGCTGGTCGCTTCGACGCGCAGCGGGGTGTGGGACGCGTCGCCGGCCAAGCCGATCCAGCGCTTGCGCGGCCAGACCGTGGGCGTGCTCGGATTCGGCCGCATCGGACGGATGTTCGCGGAGAAGGCGCGCGGCTTCGGCGTGCAGGTCATCGCGCACGACGCGTGGGTGAGCGCCGAGGACATGCGCGCCGTGGGCGTCGAGTCGGTCGGCCTCGACGATCTTTTCCGCCGCTCTGATTTTCTGTCGCTGCATGCGCCGCTGACAGTGGAATCGAAGCATGTGGTGAACGCGCGCACGCTGGCGCTGATGAAGCCGGGCGCGTATCTGGTGAACACCGCGCGCGGCGGACTGGTCGACGAGGCCGCGCTGCTCGACGCAATTCGCGCCGGCCAGCTGCGCGGCGCAGCGCTCGACGTGCTCACCAGCGAACCTCCGCGCGCCGACGACGCCGCGCTGCAGGGCCTGCTGCAGGACCCGCGCGTGCTGATCACTCCGCACGTGGCGTGGTACTCCGAAGAGGCGATGATCGACATGCGCGCCAAGGGCGCCGACGAAGTAGTGCGCGTGCTCAGCGGCGGCACGCCGCGCTGCGCGGTGAATAAGCCGCGGGGGAAGTAGAGAGCAGATAGTAGAGAGTGATAGTGGGCAGGCACAACTATCACTATCCACTATCACTATCCACTATCACTATCTGCTGTCAGCCCTGCCACCCCTCCACGATCATCAGATTGCTCGTCGCCACCGATTTGCGGATGGCGAGGGCGGGGGCGTATTCGGGGGATTCGTAGAAAGTGCGCGCCTGTTCGACGCTGGGAAATTCGACGATGACGAAGCGCGAGGGATTCCACGTTCCTTCGCGCACATCGACTGCGCCGCCGCGCACGAGGTAGCGGCCGCCGTACTTTGCGATGGCGGCCTGGGCCAGCTGCTTGTACGGCTCATAGGCGACGGGGTCGTGAACGACAATATCGACGATGATGTATCCGGGCATAATGCCCAAGTTTATATGTCTACGATCATCCTGCCTTCCACCGGCTCCGAGAGCTGGACGCACACCGAGCGTGAGGTGTTTCACGCCGGAATTCGGACGCCCGTGGTGTTCAACGTCGTGCAGCCGACGCTGACGCCGGTTTTGCCGGAAGGCGGCGTCGTCGACGGGCGGGCGGTGGTGATCTGCCCGGGCGGCGGGTTTCATCTGCTGGCGATCGAGCACGAGGGGACCGACGTGGCGCGCTGGCTGGCGGCGCGCGGCGTGGCGTGCTTCATCCTGCGCTATCGGCTGGCGCAGTGCTTCACCGACGACCCGGGTGCGGAGTTCAACGCGCGCTGGCAGGCCGGCCGCGAAGTGCTGGATGCGTTTCTCGCGCCGATCGTGCGGTTGGCGATGGCCGACGGCTTGGCGGCGGTGCGGCATGTGCGCGCCAACGCGGCGACGTGGGGCGTGGATCCGGCGCGCGTGGGCATCATGGGATTTTCGGCGGGCGGCGCGGTGACGGCATCGGTGGCGCTGAACTACGACGCGGATTCGCGCCCGGCTTTCGCCGCGCCCGTGTATCCGGTGTATGACATGGTGCCGGGGAGTGGAAGTGTTCCGGCCGACGCGCCGCCGCTCTTCCTGTGCGCCGCCGCGGACGACGGCCTGGGCCTGGCCCCGCACAGCGTGCGCATGTACGAAGACTGGATTGCCGCCGGCCGCATGGCCGAGCTGCACATGTACGCGCGCGGCGACCACGGCTTCGGCATGCGCAAGCTCGGCCTGCCGGTCGACGGCTGGATCGAGCGCTTCCACGAATGGATGACGTGGGTGACGGCGTGAGCGACGCGCGCACTTTTCGGGCGACGCTGCAGCGCGCGAAAAATCGGATGTGCGTGCCGCTGCCGTTCGACCCGAACGTGGAATGGGGCGTGCGCGAGCGGCACGACGTGGCCGGTGCGGTGGGCGGCGTGACGGTGCGCGGCCGTCTGCAGCAGGACGGCGACGCATGGTTCCTGGCGCTCGGCCCGGCGTGGGTGCGCGACGCCGGCATCGACCTCACGCAGCCGCTCGACGTGACGCTGGCGCCGGAGGGCCCGCAGCGCGGCAACCTCGCGGCCGACGTGCTGGCGGCGCTGCAGGCCGAGCCGCGGGCGCTGGCGTTCTTCGAGTCGCTGCCGACGTTCTATCGCAACAACTATGTGCGGTGGATCGAAGAAGCCAAACGCCCGGAGACGCGCGCGCGCCGCATTGCGCAGGCGACGGCGCTGCTGCGCGAGGGTCGCAGAGAGCGGTGAAGGGCGCGGAGTCACGAGACTTTCGCGTGACCCAGTGCGTCGCCCGTACGCGTATTTACCTCACCTGAACGATTGCCGTACTTCGGTGGCTGCATATCGTTCTCACCACTGTTGCGTCTGGGTGTACCGGAGGCACGTGAAGAGAGCAGTAGAGGAAAAACGCGTGAAACGAAATACACTGAACCACTTTTGGCGTCCGGTTGTGCGAAGCATCACTGCCATTGCGGCTGGTCTGCTGAGCCTGGCGCAGGCACAGGCGATTTCACCGGTGGATGAAGTCGTCGTGACGGCGCCGGCTGGGTCAGAGCAATGGGGGGCTCCGGTAAACACCAGACTGTTGCCGAACGGCCGGATTCTGGTGATAGATTCGCTTGCCGATGTTGACGGCGTCACCGACGCCGGTGCGATCTATTTGTACGATGGCAACACGTTCAACATGGTCAGCCGACTGACGGGCAGTAATGCAAACGACAAAGTCGGCGATGGCGGCTATCTTCTGTTTCCGAACGGGAATATTTTCGTCGCCAGCTCAAAGTGGGATGGTGGGCGAGGCGCATTCACATGGCTGGACGGCACGGTCGGAGTGACCGGCGTCGTGTCCAGCGCCAACAGCATGGTGGGCGTCGACGCGGCCACCGCCGGCCAACTTTACCTTCAAACGGAGGTCCTGGAGGGCGGCGCCGTCGTGGCACGCGTCAGTAACTGGCGCACGGCGGAAGCTGACGATCTCGGTGCGGTGATTTTCTTCACATCGACGCGCGCCACCACTGGCACGATCTCGGCGGATACCGCACTCGTCGGCGACTACGCTGACGTGTCCGATGACTGGCGTTTCCAGCCGCTTTCGGGCAATCGCTACGCGGTGCTTTGGCGAAGCTGGGACTATCAGGAAATCGGCGCATACGACGTCGGGGCGGTGACGTTTTCGATGGGTGACAGCGGCGTGACCGGCGTCGTTTCCGTGACGAACAGCCTGGTCGGCGACCAGCAGGACGACTTCGTGGGCTGGTTTCGTGCAAGAGACAGCAACCCCGCGGTCTGGTGGAACACCGATCCGCTGTTTTTGTACGGCGGCTTGGTGCCGCTGCCGAACGGCACAATTCTGGTTCATAGCACGGATTGGCACGGCGGTGAAGACGGCATCGGCGCCATCACGTTCGTGCCGGCGACGGGCATCACCGGTGTGGTGTCCGTTAACAACAGCCTGGTGGGTGTTTCGCCCGGCGACCACATCGGTGACGACGTTGCGATCGTCGGCGACGGCGTCGTGTTTCGATCGACAAAGTTCGATCGACCGGGCGGCGCGGCTAACGTCGGCGCGGTCACGTACATTTCAATGGGCGTGGTGCTGACCGGTGAGATCGGCGAAGCGAACAGCTTGCTCGGAACGAACGGCATGTCGCTGACTGTCGCCTCAGACGGCACGGAGGGCGGCGGATTCTGGATTAATCAGACGAACTGGATCGACGAGTCCGGTCAGGTAGTCGGTGCGTCGCGGTGGGTGCCGGCTGGGACGGCGGCGACCGGCACGCTGACGACGACGAACAGCCTCGTCGGAACGAACTACGGCGTTGAGACGCTGCTGCGCCTGCCGAATAATGGGAAGGCGATTTTGTTCAATTCTTCGTTTAAATACGGTGCGGCGGAGTTTGCCGGCGCGGTGGCGGTGTTCGACATGACGACGGGCATCACCGGTCAGCTCACTGCGACGAACGCGATGGTCGGAATGACCGCGTGGGGGGGAGTCTTGGTGAACGCGTGGCTCCTTCCCGACGAGAAATTTCTCATCGGATATCAGTCTTATAGCTATGACGGGAAGTTGGCAGCGGGTGCGTTGTACTGGGGAGATCCCACTGAATCGTTGACGGGCGAGCTGCAGCCGGATCGCATGCTCGTCGGTTCTTCATCGGGAGATGGGATCGGCAGCCCGTACACTGTTCATCCGAGCCTGGACGGCACGCGTATGCTGGTCGGTTCGGAGAACTGGGACAACGGCGCGGTGCAGGACGTCGGCGCCTGGCGTGTGTTGCCGACGAATGTGCGCGTCACCGGCACCCTGTCGACGACGAACAGCCTGGTCGGCTTTGCCGCCAACGACCGGATTGGATATACGACGGCGAATCTGGTGAACGGCGCATGGCTGATCAGCAGCCCGTATGCGGATCGCGGGGCGCTTGCGGATGCGGGTGCCATGACCTGGATGCCTGCCGACGGCATCACCGGCGCGATTTCGATCAGCAACAGCCTGATGGGCGCTTCGGCCTACGGCCAGGTTGGTTCTGGGATGTATGCCACCCACGCTGGGGACTACTTCGTCCTCAGCAACGTTGCGAACGAAGGTGCGTCCAACGCTGGCAGCATCACGTGGGGATCCGGTGCGAGCGGAATCACCGGTGAGGTTTCGGTGCGGAACAGCCTGCTGGGTCGATCCACGTCAGGCTTGGCGGCGAGTCTGGTGGAGGTCGGCTATGGCATCGAAGAGCCTGAGGGACAGTTGGATTCGAATGTACGCGGCTACGGCAGCTTTCGTGTGGCGAACACCGTGCTCACGCAGACGATTGCCGGCGTGGTCACCGATACGGTCGTCGTCGGGTATTCGATGAACTGGAAGGATGTGTGGAACAACGTTGACAGGCGTGGCGCGGCCTTTCGACTGGATGCGGATAAGCCGTCGCGCGGCGCAGTGTCGTTTCGCTCTGGGTATGCGTCCATCGGCGAAGCGACCCTATCGGGGTATTACGGATACGTCGATGCCACGCGTCTGTTGAACGATCGTATGTTCAGCATGTGGGGAAATACGAGCAATCGGCTGAAGTTCCTCGGCGAGCCGCGGAAGGACGACGCCACGGTGAGCGCATTCTTCGTCAACGAAGGAACGCATACGCCGAGCTTCCACTGGGACACGTTCAATTACACAGTGACTGTGCCGTGGACGACGAATGTTCTTACGCTCACGACGTATCAAAACGACGCCAGTGCACTCGTGACCGTGACGTCGTCGAGCGGCCCGTGCCCGGTGTATGTGTGCAACGTGTCGAATGAACTCGACTGGATCACGGCTACGGTGACGTCCGAGGATCACGCAGTGGTCAACCACTATGTGCTGAAGATCGTGCGCTCGTCGTCGTCGGCGTCGTCGCTGAGCGGGCTGGCGATCGGGCCGGGGACGCTGGCGCCGGCGTTCGTGTCGACGACGACGAGCTACACGGCGAGCGTGCCGGTGGGAACGACGAGCGTGCGTGTGACGCCGACGGTGACCACGCCTGGCGCGGTGTACACGATCACGGGATCGCCGGGGACGTGCACGCCGTCGAACACGCCGGCGACGTGCGCGCTGCAGACGGGCGTGAACGTCATCACGGTGACGGTGAGCAGCGGCGGGCAGACGACGTCGTACACGGTGCGGATCGTGGTGGCGTCGTCGGCGGCGGCATCGCTGAGCGGGCTGGCGATCGGGCCGGGGACGCTGACGTCGGCGTTCGTGTCGACGACGACGAGCTACACGGCGAGCGTGCCGGCGGGGACGGCGAGCGTGCGTGTGACGCCGACGGTGACCACGCCGGGCGCGGTGTACACGATCACGGGATCGCCGGGGACGTGCGCGCCGTCGAACACGCCGGGGACGTGCGCATTGCAGCCGGGTGTGAACGTCATCACGGTGACGGTGAGCAGCGGCGGGCAGATGACGTCGTACACGGTGCGAATCACACTCCTCTCGACGACGATGACCATCGATCAGGCCACTCCGGTGGTCGGCGGTACGGCTGCCGGCA